>JBKHAU010000298.1:0-4035 GCA_046542725.1 Opitutales bacterium | reverse complement strand
ACACTTTGTCTGCGTCGAAACGGCCAACGCCGACGACGATCTCATCACGCTCGGACCCGGGGAGTCGCATGAGCTCGCCTGTCGGATCACTGCCGCGGGCCTCGCCCCGCAGACCTGACGAGCCTTCTCGGATCACAAGCGAGCGATCTCATTCCCTTCGAGGGCGCAAAGCGCTACCGTGGTGCCCGCAATGCGTCCCGCTGGACGCGCCCCCCCTTTTTTTCACTTCCGACCATGCCCACCATTCCCTGGGAAGACAAACCTGTCGGCTGCCCCGACGTCATGTGGCGTTTCAGCGGCAACCCCGTCATCGCACGCAACCCTGTCCCCGCCAGTGGGCGCATTTTCAACAGTGCGATCCTGGCCTACGGGGACGGCTACATTGCCGTCCTGCGCATCGATCGGCGCGACGGCAAGCCCCAGCTCCACCTTGCCCGCAGTGCCGACGGGATCCATTTCGAAATCGAAAACGAGATGATCGCCTGGCAGGACCCCACCGGCCGCCCGGTGCGCAACTCCTACGCCTACGACCCGCGCCTCTGCCGCATCGAAGAGACCTACTACATCACCTGGTGCGACGACTTTCACGGCGCCTCCATCGGCCTCGGCTCGACGCAGGATTTCAAGACTTTCGTGAAGCATGAGAACCCGCTCATGCCCTTCAACCGCAACGGCGTTCTCTTTCCCCGCCGCCTCGATGGCGACTACGTCCTCCTCAGTCGTCCAAGCGACAGCGGCCACACCCCCTTCGGCGATATCTTCCTCAGCCGCAGCCGTGACCTCGAGCACTGGGGACGCCATCGCCATGTCATGAGCCCCGGCGGCAGTGGCTGGTGGCAAAGCGTGAAGATGGGCGCAGGGCCCAACCCCATCGAACTCCCCGGCGAAGGCTGGCTCCTCTTCTATCACGCCGTGACCGGCACCTGTAACGGCTTCGTCTACAGCATCGGCGCCGCCCTCCTCGACCTCGAGGATCCCTCCAAGGTGCTCTACCGCACGCGCGACTATCTCCTCACTCCGGAGCGGGACTATGAGACGGTCGGCTTTGTGCCCAATGTCTGCTTCCCCTGCTCCGCCCTCTACGATGAGGCAACCGGGCGCATGGCGGTCTACTATGGCGCGGCCGACACCGTCACCGCGATTGCCTTCTGCCAACGCGACGAACTCCTTGCGTATCTGAAGAAACACTCGGAGGTGTAGCCCGCCGCCCTCCGCGCTGGCCTCCGTGGCGGAGGCTTGCAGGATGCCCCGGGTGCCACCGCTCCTCTCCATCCTCCTGCCGGTCTACAATGCGGCCGCGACCCTGCCGCGCTGCCTCGCCAGCCTGCGGGCGCAGACCCTGGAGGATTGGGAACTCATCGCGGTGGACGACGGTTCGAGCGATGCCTCCCCTGCCCTTCTCAAGGAGGCCGCGCGGCGGGACCCGCGCATCCTCTTCATCGCGCAGGCGCATGCCGGCGTGGTGGCGGCAGCCAACCGCGCCCGCTCGTATTCGAGCGGTCACTACATTGCGCGGATGGACGCGGACGACGAGGCCGCGCCCGAGCGCCTGGCGCAGCAGGTGGCGCGACTCGAGGCCGATGCCTCCCTCGACTTTGCCTCCTGCCTCGTGCGCTTTGGGGGCGATGGGCGTGCGCAGGGCGGCTTCGCGCGACATGTCGACTGGATCAATTCGGTCATCACGCCGGCCGAACACGTGCTCGCCCAGTTTCTCGAGTTTCCCCTCGCCAATCCCACACTCTGCGGGCGCGGCGCGGCCTGGGAGCGCGCCGGCGACTACGCCGAGGGCGACTTCCCGGAAGACTACGTCTGGTTTCTCCGCGCGATGGAGCGCGGGCTGCGCTTCGCCAAGGTGGAGGCGGAACTGCTCACCTGGCACGACCCGCCCGCCCGCCTCACGCGGACGGACCGTCGATATCGGGTCGAGGCGTTTTTCACCGCCAAACTCCCCTTTCTCACGCGGTGGCTGCAGCGTGAGGTGAAAGGCGGCCGACCCCTCTACGTCTGGGGCGCGGGCCGCCGCACGAGGCAACGCCTACGGCCCCTGCGCACCGCCGGGACGGCGCTTGCCGGGTGGGTCGACATCGACCGGCGCAAGATCGGCGGCGTGGCTGACGGCCTGCCCGTGATCCGTCCGGAGGACCTGCTCGCAGGGCCGGGGCCACGTCCCTTCATCCTGCCGGCCGTGCGCTCACGCGGAGCAGGCACGACGATTGCGACCTGGCTCGAGGAAAATGGCTTTCACGCCGGCGAGGACTATCTCCTGCTCGCCTGAGGCACGGACCCATCCCGCAGCCAGAAGCCGAGGGTGTGCTCGACCTCCTCCTCGCCCCCCACCGGCTTCCACGCCAGGCGGGCTTTCAGATCGGGGCGAGGAAGGTAGCCGCGTTGCCGCCAGAAACCGTCGAGGGGGCGATGCCCGGCCGGCCGACGCGGGTCATCCGCCGGTCGTTCGATGGCGCAGAAGGCCGTCCAGCGGAATGGCCCCTCTCGCTGCGCCCATGCCTCGCGCGCCGCGAAAAAGGCGTGCCCGCAACCTCGCCCGCGATGCGCGGGGAGGAGGATCGACTCGCCGAAATAGAAGACCTCCTCGAGCGCGAAACCGGCCGCGCGAAAAGGGGCGCGAAACGCTTCCTCCGCCTCCGCCAGAGGGATCCCGGTGGAAGCCCCGACGAGGGCCTGCCCCTCCCAGGCGAGGACACACACGCTGCGCGCACTGCCAAAGTAGTGGCGAAGGTAGCGGCGCTCGTAAGCGAGGTCACCGTCATACAGATACGGATACTCGCGGAAAACGGCGATGCGCAGGGCGCCAAGGGCGTCGACGTGGTCGGCGGCAGCGGGACCGGCGAGGGTTTCGAGACGCAGAGGGCAGGCCATCTCGCAGCGTGTCTCGGAGCGCAGCCGGCGCAAGCGCGGAGCCCACCGCCGCGGACCGGCCGGCCCGCGCTTTTCCCTTTGCCCGGGCTCCATGGCCGGCCCTATATCCCGGAGCAGATGAGAAACGGGTTCTACGGCGAGTTCGACTACGAGCAGCAGGAGGCGCGAGCGCCGGAGGCGAGCGACCACCGTTCGCCCTTTCAGGTGGACCGGGACCGCATCGTCTTTTCCCCGCCCTTCCGCCGTCTGCAGTCCAAGACACAGGTCTTCCAGAGTGGGGAATACGATTTCTATCGCACTCGCCTCACCCACACCATCGAGGTGGCGCGCATCGCGCGCTCGATCGCGGAATACCTCAACGCCACGAGCTCCCACCTCGCCCCCGACTTCTTCCTCGACCCCGACCTCGTCGAGGCGGTCGGGCTGGCCCACGACCTCGGGCACCCGCCCTTTGGTCACATCGGCGAGCGCAAGCTCAACGCCCTCATGGCGGCGCACGGCGGCTTCGAGGGCAACGCCCAGACCCTGCGCATCCTCACCGAGCTGATCTATCAGCGGCGCGACCGTCCGCGGGGAATGAAGAGCACACGGGCCTTCCTCGACGGCGTGCTGAAATACAAGCGGCTGCACGGCGAATGCCTGCGCACAGTCGACGGCCGGACGGTGTATCCGGAAAATCACTTTATCTACGACGAACAGGCCGAGATCCGCGCCTTCGTCTATGATCACCGCTCGCCGACGGGCGACTGGAACACGCAGAAGAGCATCGAATGCCAGCTCATGGACTGGGCCGATGATACCGCCTACTCCCTGCACGACATCGTCGACGGGGTGCAGGCGCGCTTCATCACCCCGGGCGCGCTGGAAGAGTGGCGCGACGCCCAGGACGATCTTTCGCCCCTCCAAGCGGGGAAGCTGGAGGAGCTCCTCGAGGCCATCCGGACCGGTTACTACGAGCCGCGCACGGGCCGCCGCATCGGCGAATACATTCACGCCTGCCGCCTCGAACCCTCTGACGGACTCCTCGCCGACCGCACCGCCCGGCACCGCTTCCGCCTCGTCATCGCCGATCCCGTGGCGGAGGAGTGTCGCCTCTACAAGCGCATCGCGGTGGACCTTATCTTCAAGAGCGCTCCGCTGCAGCAAATCGAGTTCAAG
>JBKHAU010000297.1:0-4073 GCA_046542725.1 Opitutales bacterium | reverse complement strand
CGCGCGACGGTGTGTTGGATGCCGCCGGTCGCGGGGCAGTGCAGCGAGATCGGGTAGCGGATGTCTTTCACCCCGACCTTGTCGATGGCGATGTTCCGTGCGTCGTGGCTGGCCTGCACGTCGGGCATGGCGCGGGCGACGGCGGCGGTGACCTTGGCGCAGTTGGCCTCAAGGTCGTTCGAGAACGCGTCCTGAAGGGCGGCGACGGTGATCGTGGAACTCATGGGCGAAGGGGGACTTGCTGGGTGATGCAATGGAGGGAGCCGCCGCCGTGGAGGATATTCCATGCCGGCACGCCGATCACGCGGCGTCCGGGGAAACACTCCCCGAGGACCCGGCAGACGGTCTTGTCATCAGAACCTGGATACAGCGGGACGACGACGGTGGTGTTGGCGAGGTAAAAGTTCACGTGGCTCGCCGCCATGATCTCGCCCTTGCGGTCGAGGACCCGGCCGGGGGAGGGCAGGGTGACGACCTCGAGGCGGCGGCCGGCCCCGTCGCTCATGTTCCCGAGCGCCTCAATCGTCTCCTCGAGGACCTCGCGGTTGGGATCGTCTTCGCCGCCGGGCGCCATGCAGAGCACTCGGCCGGGGGCGACGAAGCGGGCGAGATTATCGATGTGGCCATCGGTATGGTCGCCGATGAGGCCGCGATCGAGCCAGAGGATGCGGCGAATGCCGAGGGCGAGCTCGAGGCGTTCCTCGATCTCCTCGCGGGAGAGGTGGGGGTTGCGGTTGGGGTTGAGGAGGCACTCGCGGGTGGTGAGGAGGGTGCCCTCGCCGTCACTTTCGAGCGAACCGCCCTCGAGCACCCAGTCGTGCCGCAGGGTCTGGTCGCGGCTCAGGTGGGCGACGCGGTCGGCCACCTTGTCGTCCTCCGGATAGACGAACTTGTCGCCCCAGCCATTGAAACGAAAGACGCTCGCGACCCGCTCGGTGACGTGATGAAGGAAGAGCGGCGCGGTGTCACGCAGCCAGATGTCGCCGAAGGGGACGTGGTGAAAGCGCGCTCCGAGCCCGTCGAGCGCGCGGGCCGCGTCCGCCTCGTGGGTCTCGTCGGGGACGAGGATCTGGAGGGGCTCGCCGCGCACTTGCCCGCTCGCCGGGTCGGGGTCGGCGATGGCCCGGCAGAGGGCAGCAAACTCGGCCTGGACGTCGGCCAGGGCGGTGTCCTCCCACGGAGCCTGGTGGCTCGGCCAGGCGAGCCAGACAGCGGCATGCGGTTCCCATTCAGCGGGGTATCGGAAACGGCTTTCCATCGACCAGAGAGGTTCATTCAGACGCCCGGAGCGGCGCAACCATCGACTGCGCCGCGGATGCAGGGGTGGCTTCGCACTCAGCGAAACTGTTTCACCGCCGGGCGATAGGTGTAGCCGGCGGTGGCAAGGCGGGCGCGGAGGGCGCCTCCGTCGAGGTCTTCCTGGCGGCAGAGTTCGTCGAGCGAGAGGTCTTCGTTGCGCAGCCGCGTGTTGACCACGCCGACGAGAAGGTGGGGATCCATTTCATTGACCCGGGTCCAATCCATCCCGGCAGCAAGCACGCTCGCCCGTCGGGGGGCAACTCTTCGCCGGCGGGCTTGCGAGGCCGCGCGAAGAGTGGAGACTGGCCCGGGTGACGACACCTGCCAACATCGTGCCCGGCCAGCGCTGGGCG
This sequence comes from Opitutales bacterium, assembly GCA_046542725.1. GTDB lineage: Bacteria > Verrucomicrobiota > Verrucomicrobiia > Opitutales > Oceanipulchritudinaceae > CAWVVV01. Next base: position 2,421 of record JBKHAU010000297.1, on the reverse strand, counting down.
AGCGAAGCCGAGCCGGAACTGGGTCTGGGCGTGGTCGAGAGCTGCGCATACGGCCGCCTCGGTCTGTATTTCCCCGCCGCGGACGAGCGGCGGCTCTTCGCCCTCAGCTCTGCGCCGGTGCGCCGCGTGCGCTTTGTCGAGGGCGACCAGATCGAGACCCGCGAGGGCCGGCGGCTGACCGTCGAGCGAGTCTCGGAAGCGGATGGGCTCCTGGTCTATGAGACCGAGCGTGGGAGTATTCCCGAGCGGGAGCTGGCTGACACCATCCGCTTTGCCGGGGCGGAGGAGCGGCTGCTCGCGGGCATCGTCGATGAGCTCGACGAGGTGAGATTGCGCGTTGCGGCCCTCAGTGAACGCGCCGCCATCCGGCGTTCTCCGGCGCGGGGATTTCTCGGTGCGCGCATCGACCTCCTGCCACACCAGATCGCGACCGCACGAGAGGTGGCGGCGCGAGCGCAGCCCCGTGTGCTTCTCGCCGACGAGGTCGGGCTCGGCAAGACGATCGAGGCCTGCCTCATCGTGCATCGCCTGCTCCTCACGGGACGAGCCGAGCGGGTCCTCATCATCGTCCCCGAGACGCTCGTGCATCAGTGGTTTGTCGAGCTTCTGCGCCGCTTCAACCTCTCCTTCAGCCTCTTCGACGAGGAGCGTTTTGCCTCGCTCCGGCGCAGCGATCCAGCGGGCAACCCCTTTGTCGACAGCCAGTGGGTGCTTGCGAGTGAGCGCTTCCTGAGCGGCGACCAGCGGGTGGCGGCGGCCGTCCTCGAGGCTCCGTGGGACGTGCTCGTGGTGGACGAGGCGCACCACCTCGAGTGGACGCCGGAGGCGGCCAGCCCGGCCTATGCTCTGGTCGAGGCGCTGGCCGCGCGGACCGAGGCGGTCCTGCTCCTGACCGCCACGCCGCAGCAGCTCGGCGATGCGGGCCATTTCGCGCGGCTCCGTCTTCTCGACCCGGATCGCTACGATGACCTGAAAGCCTTTCGCGCCGAGGCGGGGCGCTACCATGCGGTGGCCGACCTCGTCGAGCGGCTCGAGGAAGGCACGGAGGAGACGCTACGGCGCGAGCAGTTCGCCGCCGTGGTGGCGGAAGCGGGTGCGCCCGCCGAGGTTCTCGACATCTGGGGTGATGCGCCCGTGCATCCGCGGGGCCAGCTGGTCGGGCAGGTCATCGACGCCTTTGGTCCGGGACGCGTCCTCTTTCGCTCGACCCGCGCGATGCTCGGCGGGTTTCCCCGGCGGGAGGCCGTCTTTCATCCCCTGCGGGTGAGCGGGGAGGGTTTCGCCGCCAAGGTGCGCTGGCTCGTCGGTCTCCTGCACGAGCTACCCTCCGCCAAGCTCCTCGTGATCGCCCACACGCGCGGTGCGGCAGAGGCCGTGGTGGAGGGGCTGCAGGCCGCGATCAACGTGAACGTGGCGGTCTTTCACGAGGGCATGACGCTGCTCCAGCGCGACCGCCAGGCAGCCTATTTCGCTGATCCAGACGGGGCTCGGCTCCTCGTCTGCTCGGAGATCGGGAGCGAGGGGCGCAACTTCCAGTTTGCCCATCACCTCGTGCTCTTTGATTTGCCGCCCGATCCCGAACTGCTCGAGCAGCGTATCGGCCGGCTCGATCGCATCGGTCAGCGTGAGACGATCAGCATCCACGTGCCCTTTGTCGAAGGCAGTCGAGAGGAGGCCTGGGCCCGCTGGTATCACGAGGGGCTCAACGCCTTCGAACAAAGCCTGCCCGGGGGCCATGGCCTCGGGGAGCGCTTCGCACCCGCCCTCGAGGCGCTTGCGGAGCCGCTCGAGGAAGGGCCGCTCGAGAGTCTCCTGACCACTGCGCGGGAGGCGGGGGCGTCCTACCGGGAAACCGTCGCGACGGGGCTCGACCGTCTACTGGGGGTGCATCCGCCGGCGCGGACCGCCGCCCTCGAGTTGATCGAACGGATCGAGGCGACGGGACGATCGGCGGAGCGCGAGGCCTTTCTCATCGCGCTCTTCGATGCCTGCGGCCTCGCCGTGGAGGAGTTGGGGCAGCGGCGCTATCGCCTCGTCCCGGGTTTGCTCACGAAGGACGCGCTGCCCGGCCTGCCGGAAAACGGGATGACAGTGACCTTTGACCGGGCGGATGCAGTGGCGCGCGAGGACCTCGTCTTTCTCTCCGTCGATCATCCGCTGGTGGTAGCGGCCTTTGATCTGCACCTCGGCGCCGAAGCGGGCAACAGCGGTTTTGCGGCCTGGCCGGGAGCGGGACGCGAGGGCGTCGCGCTGGAGGCCTGGATCCTCGTCGAGCCGGTCGCGCCGCGGCGCCTCCACGTCGACCGTTTCCTGCCGCCGACTCCCCTGCGGGTGGTGGTGGACCACGGGGGCGCGGTCCTCGAGGACGCCGCCTGCTGGGACGAGGCCGCTCTGGTGGCGGCCGACGCCCGGCCCCTTCTC
>JBKHAU010000296.1:0-4091 GCA_046542725.1 Opitutales bacterium | reverse complement strand
GTGACCCCTGGCAGTCGGGTGGTGGCAAAGGCCTACGTTTTCGACGAGGATCCCGAAGGCGTCACCATGACCTTCTTTGTCAACGGCTCGCAGGTGGGCACGCCCGACACCGCGCCACCTTTTTCCGTCGTCCTCGAACCGGTCGGTGGTCTTTTCGAAAACATCTACAGCGTGACTGCGCTCGCCACCGACAGCGATGGCAACAGTCGAGCGAAGACCCTGGCCCCGCTCTATATCTCCGATGTCTCGGTCGACCATCCCGGCGTGGCCCTGGTCTCGCCGGCGCCAGATTCGATTCTCACCGAGGGGTCACGCGCCTCCCTTCGCGCCCAGGTGGTCGGAGCGACTGCAAACATCGCGGAAGTACAGTTCTACGCCAATGGCGAGTTGATCGGCAGCGACAGCACAGCGCCCTACGCGATTGACTGGCTCCCCGATCAGCTCGGTGCGGTCGAGATCACGGCGGCCGTTCTGCAGAAAACCGAGCAATATGATCACGACGACAACTTCGAGACGCCCCTCATTCCCGTCACCCCGGTGATGGTGGCCAATCCGGTCCCCGTCACGGTGAACCCGCCGGTGGGAGTCTTGCCGGCGATTTCCTTCCAGGTCCTGCCGGATCAGGTGGACCTCGCCCAGGGGGCCGAAATCATTCTCTACGCCGACGCCCAGGATCTCGACGGGACGGTGGCCTCGGTCCAGTTCTTCCTCGATGGCGTGCCCCTCGGCATGCCTGTCACCACTCCCCCCTTCAGCGTCGGGTGGATCGCGCAAGGGGAGGGGATCCACTACCTCCACGCCGTGGCGACGGACAATGAGGGCAACGTCGTGAACTCGAACTTCGAGTCCGTTGAAGTTGCTCCGCGCGTGATCAGCACGCCGTCGATCGACCTCACGCTGCCCACTGCAGCCTCGCAGGCAGGAGACTTCATCACTCTGCGCTCGAGTGTGCGGGACTTTGTCAATGGGCCGGACGGTGTCGTCTTCTACGTCGACGGCCAAGCGGTCGGCACAAGCAACGAAAAGCCCTATAACTACGTGTGGGAGGCGAATCTCGAAGGCACTGTCTCCGTCTTCGCCACTGCCCGCTTTCCGCTTGGCGACGGCAGCGTGGTGACGGCGGCCTCATCCGCCCAGACGCTCACCCTCGCGGCCGACGCGGATCCCGTCATCGAGAGCTTCTCGGTGAGCTGGCCCGGCCAGTCCTCCGCCAAGCCAAACCCGCTTGTGGGTGAGATGCTGGCCTTTTCGGTGACCGCCACGGACAACGGCCATGTCGAGCGCCTCGAACTCCTGCGCAACGGTGAAACTGTCCAACTGCTCGACGTCGATCGCAGCACCATCCTGCTCGAAGAGACACCTCCCGGCCTCGGCAGCTACACCTATTCGGTGGTGGTCACGGACAATGCCGGTCGTCAGACCGCGAGCGGAGGGCTGGATGTGACGGTCGTGCTCGGGCAACCGCCGGTCTTGGCCCTCACCGCGCCCGAGACCGGGGACGAATACCTTCCCGGGGAAGCAATCACGGTGCGCGCCACGGCAAGCGATGCCGATGGCACGGTCGTGGGCGTGCAGTTCTTCGTCAATGGGACGCCGGTGGGCGAAGTCGATACCGTGGCGCCCTACGCCTACACCTTCACGCCTTCGGGGGCCGGAGACTATGCCTTCACCGCACGGGCGGAGGACAACAGTGGCAATTTCACGGCCACGCCCGCCGCCGTGACGGTCGAGGTCCTCACCGACGATCCGCCATCCTTCGCGAACTTCGGGATCAATCTCGAGCACGGCGATGGCACGCAGGGTAGCCCCTACATCGTGCGCGTCGGGACGTCGTTCACGATCGATACCGAGGCGAGCGATGATCAGGGAGTCCGCTCGGTGGCTCTCCTGCGCAATTCAACCGAGGTGCCCGCCCCGGCCGGCGCCGAGGTGCCGATCCAGTTTTCGGATACACTCGATGCGCCCGGACTCTATGGCTACCGCGCGGAGGTGATCGATACGGGGGACAACGTGACCTCGAGCGAACGCCTCTACGTGCGCGCCATCCAGGGGCAGCGGCCGCTCGTGACGATTGATCAGCCCTTCGACGGGGCCCAGGTCGAAGTCGACCAGAGCACCCCCATCCGCGTCACCGCCACGCCGGCGGACGAGCCCCAGGGGCCGCTCGGATCCATTGCGCAGGTAGAGTTCCGCGCCAATGGCACGACCTTCGCGACCCGCACGCAGGCGCCCTACACGGCCGGGTTTACGCCCGCGTCGGAAGGGCAGTGGGAGATCTCGGTCGTCGCAACGAGCGACACCGGGATCAACTCCACCGAAGCCATTGCCACCCTCAACGCGGTCGACGAGGAGTTGCCCGAAATCCAGTCGTTCACCAACGACACGACGGGTAATCAAACGCTCTTCGGGCTGCCCATCACCTTCGAGGTGGTGGCGAGCGATGAGCTGGGGATCCGTCGGGTCGAGTTCTACCGGATGGGACGCACGGCCCCGCTCGGCGAGGCGTCGGCCGCGCCCTACACCTTCACCTACACGCCTACCGCGCTCGACAGCGGCGTCCCGGGAGAGGATGACCCGATCCCCGCCGGCACGCATCTCTTCTATGCCCGCGCAGTCAATGCGGCCGGGGTCTCGGTCGACTCCGAACCGGCCGAGATCAACATCCGCCACCCCGAGCCGCTCACTCTCGTCGAGGACTACATCTTCCAGAGCTACCTCGACTTCCTCCTGCGCATTCCGACGCCGGAGGAGCGGGCGGCGGCCATCAGCCAGTTCGACACGAGTCTCGCGCCGGTCGAGCAGGATGCGGCCGCAGCCGTGGTTCTCGACCTCCTCGACGATCCGGAGTTCGTGCCGGTGCGCTCGACCCTCCTCGCCTATGAGCTGCTCACCGGCGCATGGCCCTCCCGGGCCGACTTGGAGAGCGGCGTACGTCTGGTGCGCGAAGCGGCCGATGTCGACTTTGCCGCGCTCGACAACACCGCCCGCGCCGCTGCCCTGCGTCAGCTGGTTCAGCTCCTCCTGCCGTCCTACGCAGGCGACCATGGCAGTTCGCTGCCCACCGCGGCCTCGTCCTCGAGCGAGATCGATGCCTTCACCTCCGCCCTCTGGGAAACCAAATATGGCGCGCCTCTCGCCGATCCTTCGGTCGCTCGAGCCCGCTTCCGCGCCTTCGGCCGGGAGGATTTTGTCGCGCGCTTCCTCCTCGACGTCGGCCTCGTGACCAGTCCCACCGGGACGAGCTACACACCGGTCCTCGGTTTCGCCAACCCGCCCAATGACCGCTATGCGGAATGGGGTGTGGCGGCCGCCGTGCTGGGTCTCCTGCGTGACTCCAGCGAGTTCGCCCCGGAGCAGACACGCGTCGAGGAATACGCCGCCCTCCTGCCCGGTGAACGCGTCTTGCGCGCGCTCGCTTCGGACGCCTACCGCGAGCGCTTCGAGGTCGGAGACATCGCCCTTGTGCATCTCGAAGACAACTGGAAGGCGAGCAGCTGGCTCGGTGAATACATGGCCTTCGACGATGGTTGGAACTATCACGTCGAGCTCGGCTACCTCTACTTCGATATGGAGGACGCCCGCCCAGACGGGATGTGGTACTTCGACCTCAGCACAGGCTGGACCTGGACGCGGGGCGACATCGTGCCACATGTCTACAGCCACAAGCTCCAGAGCTGGCTCTTCTGGGTCCCCTCCGACTACGAGGCCTCCGGCGGCCAGCGCTGGTTCTACAATTACGACGAGGCCGGCTGGCGCTCCTACTGAGACCAGAGACAGCCGCCACCGGAGTGACTTGCCGCCCTCGTCCGCTTCTGCGGACGGGGGCTTTTTCTTGATGCGCCCGGCAGGGCGCGCCCGCGTTGAGGATCCCGCTGCGGGCGCAGTCTCATCTCGGGGCCGCGCGCCTCGATCCAGCGCTAAGGGGTGAGGGGGAGAACCGTCATGCGCAAGCGGCGAACCCCACCGCCATGGTGTGCGCATCCCTGCCAACCTGCGCCCTCCTGAGATGAGGATGGCTCATGTCCTGCCACTTTCCAAGTGATCAAGCAGATGGATCGGTGGCCTGCTTCGAACTCGGCCCCCTCTTCTGT
>JBKHAU010000295.1:0-4109 GCA_046542725.1 Opitutales bacterium | reverse complement strand
AATCATTTCGCATGATCAAACCGCCCCTGAAATCCCGACTCATCCTTTTCGTGGCGTCCGTTGCCGTTGTGCTTCCCCTGCTGCAAGCCAACGAGACTCCCTTCAGCGCGGGGCGCGCCGCGCTCGAGGCCGGCGCCGAGCTTCCCGAGATCGCGGTCGACGGCAACCGCTTCGTCACACCCGATGGCGAGACGGTCATCTTTCGGGGCGTCTCCGTCCCCGACCCCGCCGATCTCGTCCGGCGCGAGCGTTGGAACCGCGCATTTTTCGAGGAGGTACGGAACTGGGGCGCAAATCTCGTGCGGTTGCCCGTCCACCCGGCCGAGTGGCGTGAGACCGGCACCGACGAGTACCTCGCGATGATCGATCAAGCCGTCGAGTGGTGCGGTGACCTCGGCATGTATCTCATCATCGATTGGCACACCATCGGCAATATCCTCACCGGCGTCTACCACCGCGACGTCTACCTCACCTCGAAAGACGAAACCTTCCGCTTCTGGAACACCATCGCGCAGCGCTATCGGGGAAGCTCAGTGGTGGCCTTCTACGAGCTCTACAACGAGCCGACCAACCGCAACGGGCAGTTCGGTCCGCTCGAGTGGGACGAATACAGCGAGTTCATCGAAGATTTGATTTCGATGATTTATGCGATCGACGAGAATGTCATCCCGCTCGTCACCGGCTTCGACTGGGGCTACGATCTGAGCCCGGTGCGTGAAGATCCCATCGACGCCCCCGGCGTGGCCTACGTCACCCACCCCTATCCGCAGAAGCGACCGGAGCCGTGGGAGGACTGGTGGGAACGCGAGTGGGGTTTTGTCGCGGAGACCTACCCCATCGTCGCCACCGAGTTTGGTTTCATGAGCGAGGACGGGCCGGGAGCCCACGTGCCGGTCATCGGCGATGTGGAGTATGGCGAGCGCATCCTCGCGTTCTTTGCCGAGCGCGGCATCTCGTGGACGGCCTGGGTCTTCGATGACGATTGGTCGCCCCAGATGTTCTCCGAAGGCGACAACTACACGCCGACGGAGCAAGGTGCATTCTTCAAAGAGAAGATGCGCCAGCTCAATACCTTCCCCTGAACCGGGATCCTTGGCGGCGTGATCTCCGGGCAACCGGGAGATCCGCCGGAGCAGAGAAATCCGACGCGAAAGCGGTCAGCCGACCGTGCGCTGATCGTGCGCCCATCCCCCGAAGCATCGCGAGGGCATCGCGCTTTTGCGGGCACACCCTTGCAGGGACCCAACCTCGCCCCGCTCTCCGCGGCGATCGCACCGGCGGTTGAGATTACCGGGAGGTCGACGCGTCGTTTGCTTCTACCCCGCTCCGGGGGGAGGGCGATCGCTCGATGCAGGCCCACGGGCAAAGGCGAGGGCATCGGACCACTCCTGGCAGACCCGAATGCGCACCTCTGGTCCGTAGTGAAAAGCCGACATGATGCCCAGTCCGATGTCGGCGCCCGAAGGCGCGGGCAGGCGCGCGACTCGCTCGACGCCTGCACGATTGAAGCAATCCATCAATTGCTGCACCTCGGCCGCGCAGGCGTGTTCCATCGTTTCGAGTCCCGATAGGTCGGCAACGATCCCGAACCCCGGCTCAAGAGTCGCCAGCGCGGCCTCGAGTTGGGGAAAGTGGCGCGAGAGGTCACCCGCCCGAACCTCATCGCGGCACAACGCATGCAGCCAGTTCTCCTCCGGGTGGGGCTCAAATTGGATCGTCATGGCGAAGAATACACGGGATTTGGAGCAGGAACCAGGGCATGCCCCGTTTCCATCTCGGCTTATGCCCTGGATCACCTTGGTTTATAACTCGGAGGCCGAGGCCAGAAAAGTGCCTGGCCAGTGACGGCCAGAGTGCCCCCCACCGCAAGCGAAAGGCCCACCTCGAAAGCTGGCCCTTTCCGACCTTCGAGGCGGGCACGCAGCACAGCGGACCGGTCCGCCGGCACCGCTCGACGGTAGCGCACCCGGAGGGCGGCCGTCACCCCCTCGATTCCATGGGCAAAGAGACAGCAACAGGCCGCCTGGTCGAAGAACAGAGCCACTGCCCCCCATGCACACGATCGGCATAGCCGCAGAAAAAAGGCGTGAAGACTGGCTCCGCGACCAGCTTCCACGCATTCTCCAAGCCGAACTCGAGGCGAAAGAGCCCTTGCCCACAAGCAAAGCAGCGACCATGCGCCGCGTCCCGGAGTGCCTCGAGCACGATCAGCGAGGGAGGCGGCAGACCGTTCCGCCCGCCTCCCGGTCCAGGGGAGGCCCGCCTTCCGGCGCTAGATTTAGTTTTTTCTAATTTATGGTTTGAGAAACGAAATCCCTGCCTATCTTTTGGAGAGACCCTGCCACCTGCCGGCCCTCGCCGGCGAAATCCCTTCTTCAGCCAGATTCATTCGATGAAGCCTCCCCATCTCCTCGTCATCGGCGGCGTCGCCGCGGGTGCCTCCTTTGCCGCTCGGGCGCGGCGCCTCCACGAAGGGGCGCGCATCACGGTGCTCGAACGCGGTCCAGACGTCTCGTTCGCGAACTGCGGACTTCCCTACTACATCGGTGGGGAGATCGCCGAGCGCGAAGCCCTCGCCGTGCAGACCCCGGAGAGCCTGCGGGCCATGCTCAACCTCGAGATCCGCACCCGCACCGAGGCGATCGCAATCGACCCCTCGAACAAGCGCGTCGAAGTGCGATCCCTGCAGACGGGTGAGACCGAGTGGGTAAGCTATGACAAGCTTCTCCTCAGTCCGGGGGCAAGCCCTCTGCGCCCGCCCCTGCCCGGGATCGACGACCCGCGCATCCAGACCCTGCGCAACCTCGGCGACATGGACCGCATCCGCGCGGCGGCAGAGCAAGCGCGGCGGGCGGTCGTGATCGGAGCCGGCTTCATCGGCCTCGAAATGGCCGAACAGCTCCAGCGGCGCGGACTCGAGGTCGCGGTGGTCGAACTCCAACCCCACGTCCTCCCCCAACTCGATGAGGAAATGGCCCTTCTCATGGAGAGCGAACTGCGCGCCCATGGTATCGAACTCATTCTGGGGGACGGCATCGAGCGCTTTGCGGAGGACGATGAGGGTGGACTGCACTGCGTGCTCAGCTCCGGACAGCGCCGACCCGCCGACCTCGTCGTGTTTTCCATCGGGGTGCGTCCGGAAACCGGCCTGGCTCAGGAGGCGGGGCTCAAACTGGGTCCGCGCGGGCATATCGTGGTGGACGAGTTTCAGCGAACCTCGGTGGCCGACATCTATGCGGCGGGTGATGCTGTCGAGACGGCCGACCGTGTCCTCGAGACGCGCGCCGGCGTGCCGCTCGGCGGTCCCGCCAATCGACAGGGGCGGGTGGCCGCTGACCATATTTTTCTCGGCGACAAGGCGCGCCCGTACCCCGGCTCGCTCGGGACTGCGATCGTGCGCGTCTTCGAGGTCGCGGCGGGCCTTACCGGCTGGACTGAGCGGCGTCTCGCGCAGGCCGGCATTCCTCACACCGTCACGATGGTGAACGACAATCACCATGCGGGCTACTTTCCCGGCGCCAAGCCAATCAGCCTGAAAGTCCTCTGGAATCCCGAAAATGGTCGCGTGCTGGGCGCCCAGGCCACCGGCTTCGAAGGGGTCGACAAGCGCCTCGATGTCCTCGCCACCGCCATCATCGGCGGGCTCACGGTGGAGGACCTCTGCCACCTCGAACTCTCCTATGCCCCGCCCTTCGGCAGCGCCAAGGACATCGTCAACCTCGCCGGCTTCGCCGCCACGAACCAGCAGGACGGCCTCATCGAGTCGGTCCACACGCTTCCCACCGACGCCCGGATCCAACTCGTCGACGTTCGCCCCGGCGCGCTCGCCCAGTCCCATCCGGTTCCCGGCACGATCAATCTGCCCTTCCCCACCCTCCGCGCCAACCTCCACCAACTCGACCGTGATCGACCGGTCGTGACACTCTGCGCCCTCGGGAAAACAAGCTACTTTGCGGCCCGCATCCTTTCCCAGCACGGCTTCGCGGTGAAGAGCTTCTCGGGCGGGATCAAAGCCCATCTCGATCCCCGCACGCCGGCCAAGCTCCCGACGGGCTGACCGGTGTTGGCTCCTGGGGACCATCCGGCAAGCGACCGCAAGTGCTGCCGTT
>JBKHAU010000294.1:0-4122 GCA_046542725.1 Opitutales bacterium | reverse complement strand
GCCGACACCTGCCCACCGGCGATGGACTCACCGCCGCGCTTGCCTTTCTTCGCGCCCTCCTCGCCGAGGATCGGCCGGTCTCCGCCGTCGTGGGCGAGGTGGCGCTCTTTCCCCAGCTCACGCGCGATCTCCCCGTGCGGGCGAAGGTGCCCTTGTCCGAGCGGCCGGCCCTGCAGAAGGCGCTGGCGGCCCTCGACGCCGAACTGGCCGACCGGGGGCGGACCCTCGTGCGCTACTCCGGCACGGAGAACAAGCTGCGCCTGCTCGCCGAGGCCGAGGATCGCCCGCTCTGCGCCCGCACCCTCGGGCGTCTCGAAGCCCTCGTCGGGCAACACTTGGACCTTGCCTAGGGGAGGGGGCTTTGGCCTAGTTGTCCACGGGTCGGTTGTGCTCGTGGCGAAGACCCGGATCGATCCCTCTCCTATGCCGGAAATCGCTGTAGCCGATCTCGACCCACGCTGGCAGGCGCAGGTCGACAAGTTGAAAAAGGCCGTCGAGGCGGACGATGCGGAGTTCGCCATCGCCGTCGCGGAGCGGCTCCTGGAGGAATTTCCCGGCTGTCTCGAGGTCCGCCGGCTGCTGCGTTCGGCGCAGCGTCGTCGCGCCCGCCGCTACACCACTGGCTTTGCCCGTTGGCTCGGGGGCGTGGGGGTGCAACTGCGCAGCGGTGGCCTCTATCGCAAAAACCCGGCCAAGGCCTTGGTCGAAGCCGAATCGGCCCTCCATCGCGACCCGGACAACGCCGCGGCGCACCGTCTCCTCGGCGCTGCTGCCCTCGAACTCGACCTGCCGGCGACGGCCGTCTTCGCCTTTTCCGCGGTGCGTTCCCTGGAACCCACGGACCGTTCCAACCTTCTCGCTCTCGGGGCCGCTCTGATCAAGGCCGACCAGGCCGACGAGGCCATCCGCCTGGCCGAGGAGATGCTCACCTGTGAAGGCAGCGATGCCGAGGCCGAGGCGCTCCTCAAGGACGCCTCCGTGGCCCATTCCCTGAAGGAGGGCAACTGGGAGCAGGTCGACCGCTATCGTGGCAAGCGGGCCCCTCTCGCCGAAGCCGATGCCCGCGGGACTTCCCTCCGCCAGGGAGGGTGTGGGGGCAATCTTCGGGAGCGTGCGGCCAGGCTGGAACAGGCGATCGCGAGCTCACCCGACGATCTGCGCTCCTACCAGGAGTTGGCCGATATCTGGCGCCAGTTGGAGGAGCCCTTTCCCGCTCTCGAGTGGATCGAGCGGGCCGTTGCCCTGCCAGCGGGCGCCCACGACCCTGCCTTGCAGCAGCTGCGCAGCGACCTGCGCCTCGAGGTGCTGCGCAAGCGCCTCAATACCTGCCGTGCGCAAGCCGAGTCGCGTCCCGAGGACGCGGTCGCGCGCGCCGACCTCGAAGCGGCCGAGGGCGAGCTGCATGCCTTCGAGCGCGAACGGTTGGCCCAACTGGTGGAGCACTATCCCCACGAGCCGAGCCATCGCCTCGCCTATGGGCGGGCCCTCCTCGACGAAGGCGAGGCCGAGCAGGCCGCAATGCACTTTCAACGTGCTCTCGAAGCCCCTCGCGAGCGCTCCGCGGCTCTTCTCGGCCTCGGGCGGGCTTTCAAACTGCAGAGCCGTTACGATCTGGCCCTGCAACAGTTCGCCAAGGCCCTCGAGGAGTCGACCGTGGTCGACGAGCAGCGCATCGCCCTGCTCTACGAGCGTGCCGACACCGCCCAGCTCCTGGGGCGCGATGACGAGGCGCGGCAGGCCCTCGAGGCAATCTATGAGGTCGATGTGGGCTATCGTGACGTGGCCGCGCGGCTTGACCGGCTCGACCACCAGGGCACGACCTGAAAGGGCTTTGGCCACCCCCTTGCGGCGGCGGTTCAGGGGTGCTTCGGCGGATCGTCGGCGGCAGGGGCCGCCTCGAGGCGCTTCATCCCGATCCAGAGGGCGACGGCACCGTAGCCGAGAAGACCGAGCCCGCCGACATAGCCGAGGACGGAGGGGACAAAGAGCACCAGCACGACGGGACTGACGAGAAGGGCCAAAACAGCGCTGCCGAGCAGTGCGATGAGCGGGGGGGAGGCGACGGCCATGGTCTCAGTCTTCCGTCTCTTTGTGGGAGCCGCCGAGGAAAATCTTCACTTCCGCCTTTTGCCCCTCGAGCAGCTTCATCGCCCGACGCATCGCCTTCGCGGTCGAGAGGGTGGGGTTGCCCGTGTCGTCGGCGAAGACGTTTTCCTCGCCCGCGACCTCGAGCAGGCCCGAGTTCTCGAAAATCCGCAGGGCCGCCGGGCGCACCTCGCTGATGAGAAAGTGGCGCTCGTTCTGGCGCAGCGAGCGAATAAGGTCTTCGAGCGCGAGGATACTGGTGGCGTCGAGGTGGTGTGCGTTGCGCATCTTGAGGATGATGACCTTCAGGTTGGGCCGGGCACAGGCCCGCCGCATCTGCTCGCGAAAAATCTCCGCGGCCCCGAAAAAGAGGTCACCCTCGACGTGTACGACCGAGATCTCGGCCTCGTCGGAGCTGTCGTCCTCGGGCTTGAGTTCGCCCTCCGGGGTGTACTCGGTGAGCTCCGGCTGGGCGGCCTTGCGCAAAAAGAGCAGCACGCTGAGCGAGACCCCGGCGACGATCGCCAGATCGAGCCGCAGAAGGAGCGCTGCGGCGAAGGTGAGAAGGAAGACCACCCGGTCGCTCCGCGTCGCCGTCCACACCACCCGCAGGACATGTCCATTGATGAGCGCGAGCCCCACCGCGATGATGAGTACGCCGAGGACGCACTCTGGGATGTAGGCCGTGAAGCGCCCCAGAAGTGCCGCAAAGCCGAGCATGAAGAACCCGCTGAAGAGGCTCGCAAAGGCCGTTGTCGCGCCTGCCGTGAAGTTGAGCTGGGAGCGCGTGAGCGAGCCGGAGGCGGGCACGCCCTGACCAAGCGCGCAGGCCATGTTGGCCAGCCCGAGGCCGAACATTTCCTGGTTTACATCGATGCGCGAACCGGCCCGCGCCGCCAGGGTCTTGCCAATCGAGGAGGCCTCGAGGGTGCCGAGAAAGGCAATGACGAGGGCGAGCAGCGCCACCTTCTCGCCCAGTTCGCGCGAGAGGGGGGGCACCGTCAGGCGCCATTCGCCGATCGCCACCGCGTCGAGGGTGCTGATCGGGGCCCAGCCGTGGGTCGAGCCCCACTGGTTGAGAAAGAAACCCGCGCCGGAAAACAGCACCAGTGTGAGGGCGATGTTGGGCAGGCGCGGAAACGCTCGCCGCATGCCGAAGTAAAACAGCGCGGTGGCCGCCGAAAGGATCACGGTGGGGAGGTGCGAGGCCGGCAGAAGGCGGATCGTCTCGGTCAGATCGTGAAATACCGTGGTGTCGGTCGAGCGCTCCACGACGAAGCCCAGTACCTTCTGCAACTGCTTGAGGATGATGTAGAAGGCAGCCGCGGTGATATAGCCCGCGACAACTGATCGGGAGACGTATTGGACCAGCTCCGTGACTCGCAGAAAAGCCCCTCCGACCATCAGCAGTCCGACGAGAAAGACGGTCAAGGGGAGGGCGGCGATGCGCTCCGCCTCCTCGACGAAGCCCATCCCAACGAAGCCGGCCATGATCATGACCGAGGTCGCATTGGTCGGACCCGCCACGATGTAGCGCGACCCACTCCAGATCGGCGCGATGATCGCCGCGATGGCCGAACCAAAGATCCCGTAGGCGATGGGCAACCCCGCGATGGCGGCAAAGGCCATCCCCTGCGGAAAGGCGAGCAAGGCGACCGAGACGCCCGCCTGCAGGTCCCGCTGTGCCGCCCGCTGGGTGTAGGTCGGCAGGACCTCGCGAAGAGGAAAGAACTTCAGGTGGTTGCGATCGGCAATTTTTCGGCCGAGCCGGCCTATGGTGTTTGCTTTCCCCACACGTCGCGTAAATTCGCCGCCACACAACGAAGGGCGCGGTGCGCTGGCAACGGTTAAAGCCGCTGAGATGCGGGCCGACGGCGGAGCACTCGGATCGGCCCCGGGATCGCCTCGGGAAGGGGTGCCTGCTGCCCGCAGGCGCCGGGCGCACCCCGCGCCCGGACTCTGCCAGGAGCAGGTGGCTCGATCGACGCACCCGCGGCGAGATCAACAATGCCCGACAGCCGGCGTTCGTGCGGACGG
>JBKHAU010000293.1:0-4134 GCA_046542725.1 Opitutales bacterium | reverse complement strand
GAGGAAGTGAACGTCCTGCGCGCCGGGGCCAACTACGGCTACCCCGAGCGCGAGGGCGTGGAGCAACTCTTCATCGGCGGCACCCGCCACCGCCAGACCGGCGGACAGCTCAACCCACCCGTCCCCTTTCCCTCGGTGGACCTGCTCGACGTCGAGGGGTGGCCCGACGCCATGGCGCCGGTCTATCCAGCCGTCACTTACAGCCACCGCGACGGCGATGCCATCGCCGGCGGCTTCATCTATCGCGGCACACGCATGCCCTCTCTCCAGGGCCACTTGATCTTCGGCGACGTCACCAACGGCCGCCTCCTCCGCGTGTCCCTCGACGACCTCCGTGCGGCCGATGATGGCGAGCGTCTCACCCGCGCCCTGCCGCATGAGCTCCAGGTCGTGTCCGCGCACCCGTCCGACGACGCCAGTCCCGCCCTCTCGCGCCAGCGCGTCTTCGACCTCGTCGCCGACACCTACCGCGCCCGCGGCGGCACCCGCTCCGGCGGCGCCCTTCCCGGGGGCGCCGGCGCCACCTCCGGGGCCGACGTCGACGGCATCCCCTACGGCGGCGGACGCGCCGATATCCGCCTCGGCCTCGACCACGCCGGCGAACTCTATCTTCTCAGCAAGAGCGATGGCATGATCCGGCGATTCGCCGCCGCCATCCAGCCGCAGCCCTCCCTCCCCCAGCCTGGCCTCAACGATTGGACGACAGCATGGGACACCATCGAGGGCCTCGACTACCAACTCGAACAGACCGACGATCTCTCCACCCCCGACTGGATCCCGGCCGCGCCCTCCGTCTCCGGCGACGGCTCCCCGACTTCCGCCTCGCTCACGCAAAGCGACGAAACGCGCTTCTTCCGTGTCCGCATCGTGCCCTGAGGCGGACGCCAGGGCTGAGTTCCTTCGATTGCATCGGAAAACGCCTTGGCCCGTGAGGCCCGCTCCATTCAGCCGAAGTGCCCTTCGCGGCGGCATGGCGGCGAACTGAAGAGGAGCGCGCCCCTCCCCATTGGCCGCCAGGATCAGCAGGGCGCGTGCTCTCCCTTAGACCTTTGTCTCTGCTTCATCTCGTTCGCCCGCTCACAGTCGAGTAAGGCTCTTACCCCATTACACATTCGGTCGGATCGCGGCCAGTCGGTGCCCCACAGCTCGCTTCTCAGCGGGCTAAAAGCGCATGGCGATCGCATCGACGCGCTTTTGCCGCGCAATTCTACTGTTTGCATGGAAGCTCGTTTTACAGAAACCCCCCAGGTTTCTTACGTTCCGACGAGAAAGTCTCTCATTTACCTCCTTTTGATCAAGAGACCACCATGCACCTCCCCTCCCTCTCCCTTCTCCTCGGCAGCGCCTCGCTTGCACTGACCTCCGCGCTCGACGCGCAAACCATTAGCTTCGGATCGTTTGATTCGGAGATGCCCGGATGGACCCTTTCCCTAGCTACTGAAGATGCGACACGGGACCTCGCGGTTGTCGATGGAACCCTGGCCTTCACGCCGGGCGCCTCAAACAACCAATGGGGTCCACGATATGACATGAACTTTCTAGGGTCGGCCAACTTGGAGACGGTCCTCACCGCGCCCATGGTGGAACTCAGTTTTGATGTGACCTACGATTGGTCGGAATGGTCCGCCACTGGAGACGACTGGGTACAGGTGTCCAAAGTGGCCTATAACTCCCCCTCCACCGGCTTTGCTGAACTGAGTCGCGACGACGCGGCCCCTGCCGGATTGATGACAGACACCGGCAATCCGGGATTTCCGGGGGGGACCAATGTTTCAACCGGCACCTACACTACGACGCTGACCTGGGACATCACTGGCATCCTTGCTGGGGCCAATAGCAGTGATGGCTATCATCAACTCGACATTGAAGTGAACGCTGCCGGGGGCGTCGTGCCGGGGCCTTACTACTTTGACAATTTCACCTTCACGGCCGTTCCCGAGCCCAGCGCCATGGGCCTGCTGGTGGGCCTCGGGGTGATGACGTTGGTTTCTCGTCGCCGCCGCTGAGCGCTCTCGTTTTCCAACTCATTTCTTAGCTTTCCAAAGCCCGGTGTTTCACGCCGGGCTTTTTTTGTGTTCATCGCCATCGGTGGCGCGAGGCGTCTCACAGTTTCTTGACGTCCCTAAGCGAGCACCCGGGACGCAGCTGCGATCCGGGGTGGAAGCAGCGGTTTGTCCTCAAGCCTCTCGTTGCTTCCGCCGCGATGGGGACGCCCCCGGCCGGCCTATTTTGTCTCGCGCGAAGACGCAGCGACGCCGAGGGCATGATGTCGCGAGTTCGCGGAAGCCCGGCTTCTTTGATCGTCAGCAGATGAGCCTCAGCGTCCCCGCGTCTTTGCGCGAGATCTCTCCGTCGTCACAGCAAGTCGTCCCTGCCCGTTGGGTCCGGTGCCCCCAGCGGAGGGCCTGCGGTGTGGCCTATCAAATCGTTGTTCACCCGCCATCGCTTCTCTGCAAGGTAGGCGGTGCTGTATTTCGATACCGGTGCCCGACCGCCATCTGCGTCCTCATCCCCGCCGCTGGCGCCAGTGACTGTCCCACCACCAGCGGGCAAACTCGCCAAGGGGCGTGGGGCGCAGGCCCTGGGTGACTTCGACCTCGCGGCCGATCCGGATGGCGAGGTGCCAGTGGTGCAGGAGGGTGCGCCAGGCGGCGAGGAGGGAGGCCCCCGGAGCGTAGATGTGCGTCGGCTCGGAGGTGAGGCCGTTGACCTCGATGAGCTTGAGGTCGCGGCCGGCGCGAAAGGCCGCCTCGTCGGGGGCGCGCAGGTCGAAGCGGCCGTAGTGAAACCCCGGATACGCCCGCGCCATGCGCTCGACCGCTGCCGCCAGCGCGGGCGTGCAGAGATGGCCGCCGTCAAGAAAGGTCGCCCCGCGGGCATGCGTGCCGAGCTCGACAAGGCGCACCACTTCACCTGCTGCCGGGATCGTCTCCAGCCGGTCCGCCATGCGCTCGAGAAAGTCCTCTCCGCGATCCACCGCCCGGTCGTCGGCAAGGATCAGTTCCTCGAGCGTCCGCACCCCGTCGCCCGTCACGGCGGTAAAGACCTTGTGCGTGATGGAGGTGATACGGCCGCTTTCCTCGCACGGAAAACGGACATAGAAGACACCGTATTCCTCCCCCGCCGCGTGGGCCTGCAGGATGAGTGCCGCGCTCGTCGCGGCGAAAGCCTCCTCCGCCTGTGCCCGCGAGCGGACAATCGCCACGCCCGCCCCGCGTTGCCCCTCGTCGGGCTTGATCACGACCGGCCAGGGCGAAGCCAAGCCGCGCTGAAACGCCTCGAGACGCGCGAGACGCGAGCCCAGGGTTTCGCCTGCCGGACAGAGCGCCCAGGGCAGGAGCCCCTCCGTTCCGGCCGGAAAAGCCGCGAGGATCTCACTCTTGCGCTCGCCGATGAAGCCCCCGTGCGGCATCGCGGGATTGCACAGGGTGAAGAGCGTGGGGCGCCGGTAACGCACGAGCACCAGCCAGAGCACACCGAGGAACACCGGCGCGTTGAACGCCCAGAGCGGCCAATACTCCCAGCGGGAGAGCCGTCGCCATTTGCCGAGAAGGAGGCGGCGTCCCCGCCAGGTGAGGGCGGGTGTGCCGTATTCAAGCATCAAATACAGCACCAGTCCGGCGGCAAGAACCACCGGCAGGGC
Source organism: Opitutales bacterium (assembly GCA_046542725.1). Lineage (GTDB taxonomy): Bacteria > Verrucomicrobiota > Verrucomicrobiia > Opitutales > Oceanipulchritudinaceae > CAWVVV01. The sequence continues at coordinate 491 of JBKHAU010000293.1, read as the reverse complement.
CGCCCCCTCGTAGCGGTGATACAGATCCACCATGCGCTCCCCCAGGAGGCTCGCGAGCCCGACCAGCGCCGGGGTCCAGATCGCCGCCGCCACACCAAAGAAAAGGATGAAGCGCGCGAAGGGAGCCTTCAGCACGCCGGCGGTGAAATAGGTCGCGGCCCGCGTCCCTGGGAGAAAGCGCGAGGCGAGGATGATGACGGCACCGCGCCGATGAAACCATGCCTCCGCCCGCCGCTCCGCCACCTCCGAGACGATCCAGCGGAAGGGGCGGCGCCGGAGAGCCGGCCGCCCGAGCGTGCGCCCGGCCGCATAGAGGCCCAAATCACCGAGGAAGATCCCCGCAAAGCAGGCCCCGATCGCGGCTGGCAGCGGAATGAGCCCGTAGGCCGCGAGCAGCCCCGCCCCGATGCAGGTGAGATCCTCCGAGACGAGGGTCGCCCCCATCAGGAGCAGGACAACGAGCACCAGGCCAATCCCCTGATAACGCCAGG
>JBKHAU010000292.1:0-4137 GCA_046542725.1 Opitutales bacterium | reverse complement strand
AAGCGCACCAGCGCGGTTTCGCGTGTCCGCACCTGCGGCGGGTCGGGACGCCCCGCCCTACCCGCCTGCCGGGCGCACATGGTCGGGACGGGCGTCCTCGACCGTCCGCTTCGACGCACCAGCGCGCGCAGCGGTACCCGGATCAGCGCGCGGACTTCGACCACCGACTCCTGCGGCCCGTCGAAACGCCCCGTTGCTACCGGGGGCGGATGTGCCCGGGTCGAGCCGGCGACCGGCCAGGCGCGCGCATTTCAGTTGCACCAGGTCCGTCTCTGGCCTTGAAACCGGCCCCTTATGCAGGATTCCGTGCTGAAGTTTGCGGTGCTGCCCGGTGACTACATCGGGCCCGAAGTCATGTCCGTCGCCCTCGAGGTGCTCGAGGCGGCCGTTGCTGGCAGCGGCTACACCCTCGATTACGCCGAATTTCCCGTCGGCGGCGCCGCCATCGACGCCACCGGCACCGCCCTCCCCCAGCAAACAATCGACGGCTGCGCCGCGGCCGACGCCATCCTCTTCGGCTCCGTCGGGGGCCCGAAGTGGGAGAACCTGCCCCCCGCCGAGCAGCCCGAGCGCGCCGCCCTTCTGCCCCTGCGCAAGCGCTTCTCGCTCTTTGCCAACATTCGCCCGGGCCTGCTCTACCCGCAGCTCACCGACGCCTCGCCGCTCAAGACCGAGCGCATCCCGGATGGCATCGACATGGTCTGCATCCGCGAGCTCACCGGCGGGATCTATTTCGGCCAGCCCAAGGAGACGCGCGAGCTCGCGGACGGCGACGTCGAGGCCCTCGACACGATGGTCTACAAGAAGTCCGAGATCGAGCGCATCGCCGAGGTCGCGGCCCAGACCGCCCTCGCCCGCGGAAAGCGCGTGACCTCCGTCGACAAGGCCAACGTGCTCACCACCTCCGTCCTCTGGCGAAAGACGGTGACGTCCTTCTTTGCCGAGAAATACCCCGAGATCACCCTCAACCACATGTATGTCGACAACGCCGCTATGCAGCTCGCGCGCGATCCCAACCAGTTCGACGTGCTCTTCACGGAGAACATGTTCGGCGATATCCTGAGCGACGAGATGGCCATCGTCTGCGGCTCCCTCGGCATGCTCTGCAGCGCCAGCCTCGGCCTCGGCGAAAACCGCCGCGGCCAGAAGTTCGGCCTCTACGAGCCCGCCGGCGGCACCGCCCCGGACATCGCCGGCAAGGGCATCGCCAATCCCTGCGCCCAGATCCTCAGCGCCGCCCTCATGCTCCGCTACAGCTTCGGCCTCGACGACCTCGCAAAGAAGATCGAGTCCGCCGTCCGCTCCACCGTCGAGTCCGGCACGCGCACCGGCGACATCGCCTTCGGCACCACCGCCGTGAACACCCTCGAAATGGCCGAGGCGATCAAGGCGCGGCTGTAGGCGACGCTGTTTTTCTCACCGCGAATGGACGCGAATCGACGCGAATTTGGAGGGCTGTTCGGGGCCGAAATGTATGCTCTAGTGGGGTGTGCGTTTGAGGTTCACAACACGTTGCGTCATGGGCTGAAGGAGAAGGTCTACGAAAACGCTCTGACCGTCGAATTTGCGCTGCGCGAAATCCCTTTCGCTCAGCAACCAGTCTTCCCGGTTGATTACAAGGGGCGAACGGTCGGGGAGTTCATCCCCGATTTGATCGCTCACGACCACATCATCGTCGACACGAAGACGATCGAACGCATCACCGATCTCGAACGAGGCCAAATGCTCAACTACCTTCGCATCACCGGTCGCAAGGTGGGTCTAATCCTCAACTTCAAACACCCGCGACTCGAGTGGGAACGCATCATTCTCTCCGAGTCCTAAATCATTCGCGTCCATTCGCGTGCATTCGCGGTTCAATTCCCCTTCAAACTTTCCCTCCCATGAACTCCGCTCAGGTTCGCCAGTCCTTTCTCGATTTCTTTGCTTCGAAGCAGCACACCGTCGTGCCGTCGGCTTCGCTCATGCCGACGGCGCCGAATCTGCTCTTCACGAACGCGGGGATGAACCAGTTCGTGCCCTACTTCCTCGGGGAGCGCGACGCGCCGTATCCGCGTGCAGCCGACACGCAGAAGTGCATCCGCGCGGGCGGGAAGCACAACGACCTCGAGGACGTCGGCTTCGACGCCTACCACCAGACGCTCTTCGAGATGCTGGGCAACTGGTCCTTCGGCGACTACTTCAAGCAGGAAGCCCTCGAGTGGTCCTGGGAGCTGCTCACGCAGGTCTGGAAAATGCCCCCCGAGCGCCTCTACGCCACCGTCTACTAGCCCGGTGAAGGCGATCCGGCGGACTTCGACGAGGAGGCCTACGCAATCTGGAAGGGCATCTTCGAGCGCGCCGGCCTCGATCCCGCCAAGCACATCATCTACGGGGGCAAGAAGGACAACTTCTGGATGATGGGCGAGACCGGCCCCTGCGGCCCATGCTCCGAGATCCACATGGACCTCACGCCGGAGAACCGGGGCGACCTCGTCAACGCCGACAGCCCCTGGTGCATCGAACTCTGGAACAACGTCTTCATCCAGTTCAACGCCCAGGAAGACGGCGCCTTCGTCCCCCTCAAGCACAAGCACGTCGACACCGGGATGGGCTTCGAGCGCGTCGCCGGGATCTTTGCCACGACAAGGAACTTCAGCGAGTTCACGTCGCCACCGAGCAACTACAACGCGGACATCTTCACGCCCTTCTTCGAGAAGCTGACCGCGCTCTGCGGCCACACCTACGGCGGCACCCTTCCGGCCGACCCGGCCAAGCCGACCGCCGACGAACTGAAGGACGTCGCCTTCCGCGTCCTCGCCGACCACGCCCGCTGCCTCTGCTGCGCCATCGCCGACGGCATCCTCCCGGGCAACGAGGGGCGCAATTACGTCCTGCGCCGCATCCTCCGCCGCGCCGTCCTCTGGGGCCGCCGCCTCGACCTCCAGCCCGGCTTCTTCGGCGAACTCATCGCGCCGGTCCTCGCCACCCTCGGTCCCGTCTTTCCCGAGCTGGTCGAGAACGAAAAACTCCTCCGCAAGGTCATCGCGAGCGAGGAAGCGGCCTTTGCCCGCACCCTCGACCGCGGCCTCGCCGAGTTTGAAAAGATTGCCGACCGGGACCTCTCGGGCGAAGCTGCCTTCACCCTCTACGACACCTACGGCTTTCCCCTCGACCTCACCCAGCTCCTCGCCCGCGAGCGTGGGCTGAAAGTGGATACAGCCGGCTTCGAGGCCGCGATGGAGGCCCAGCGCGAGCGCGCCCGCGCGGCCCAGAAAAAGGAAGTCGTGCGCGTCTCGGACGAGGCCGACGCTCGCGCGACGCAGTTTGTCGGCTTCGAGCCGGACGGCTGGGACGGCTTTGAAACGACCCTCCTCGAAACGGTCGAGAGCAACGGCGCGCTCTACGCCATCCTCGAGGCCTCGCCCTTCTACGCCGAGATGGGCGGACAGGTGGGCGACGTCGGCCGTATCCAGTATGGCGATACGACGCTGCCCATCACCGACACGACGAAGGATCCCTCCGGACGCTTCCTCCACCGCCTCGATATCCCCGCAGGCTTCGAGGCCACCACCCTCCAGGCCGGCTCGAAGGTGACCGTGGCGATCGACGTTCCCCGCCGCCGTCAGATCCAGCGCCACCACACCGCCACGCACGTCCTCCACTGGGCCCTGCGCAAGGTCCTCGGGACGCATGTGCGCCAGGCTGGCTCCTACGTCGGGCCCGACCGCCTGCGCTTCGACTTTGCCCACTTCGAGGCCGTGACCCCGGCCCAGCTCGCCGAGATCGAGCGCCTCTGCAACGCGCAGATTCTCCGCAACGATCCCGTCACCTGGTATGAAGTGCCCTTCGAGGAAAAGCCGGCGGACGTCATCGCCTTCTTCGGCGAGAAATACGGCAACGTCGTGCGCGTGGTCGACGCCGGCGGCTGGAGCAAGGAACTCTGCGGCGGCACCCACGTCTGCGCGACGGGGGAGATCGGCCTCCTCAAGATCACCTCCGAGACCGCCGTCGCAGCCGGCACGCGCCGTCTCGAAGCGGTTGCGGGCGAGGCCGCGATCGAGCTGGTGAACGAGCGTTTGGGTGCCCTCGACACCCTCGCGCGCGAGCTCGCGGTGAAGCCCGAGCAGGTCGCCGAGCGCTTTGCCTCTCTCAAGC
>JBKHAU010000291.1:0-4140 GCA_046542725.1 Opitutales bacterium | reverse complement strand
ATTTGGTGGCGAAGTATTCGGCGGCGTCTTCGTTGTCCTCTTTGGAGAGGTGGAGTGAGTTGCGTTCGAGCGGTCCCATGGTGCGGAAAAAGTTGTCGGCGGGGGAGGGGCCGGGGGTTGGCTTATGCGGTTTCGGTGGCGGTGGCGTTGACGACGCGCCAGGCGTCGCCGACCCAATCGAGGATGGCGAACTCTTCGGCCTCGTCGAAGCCGAGCGAGGCGAGGGCGTCTCCGGCGGCGTCTTCGATGCCGGTGTCGGAGGTGAGGGTGAGGGCGTCTCCCGCCGTGCCGAGGGCGTCGAGCCGGACGGCGAGGCGCTGGCCGAGGAAGAGGCCGTCGGCGAGGGTGGCGACGGACGCGGCGGCGGCGGTGCGGACGTTGATCGTCTGCGCCTCCGCGCTCAACTCCTGGGTGGTGTCGGAGACCTCGATGGGGGCGGTTTCGCCGAGGAGGACGGGTTCGAGGCCGTTTTCGGCATCGGTCTTGAAGAAGAGGAACGCGGAGGCGACAAAGGCCAGTTCGCGGCGGACGCCGTGGGTGAACTCAACGGCAAGTTTTTTGGTGGAATCGCTCATAGCTGTGTGTGTTGGAGGTGGATATGGAGGGTCGCGTGCCCGTCACGGAACCGACATAGCGCACTAGGTCAGGTGAACGCAAGTCAAAATGTTCCGCATTCGAGTTCTTCTTCCCGGTGGATCTCCTGGAGGACGGGGCTGCTTTCGTAGAAGTAGATGGGGTAGGAGGTGCCGTCGAAGGTGTGGATGTGGCCTTTCCTCGTCTTCTGGGGCTTGTCGTCGATCTCGACGCCGTGGGGGCCGCGCGCTTTTTTGAGGAACTGGAACATGTCGATGACTTCCTGGCACAGGGCGCTGACGTGGATCCGCTCGCCGTGCAGGCAGTTGCGCACGCAGCGGACGCGCTCGCCGACGGAGCCTTCGCCTTTGTCGGGGGCCTTCATGCGGATGGGGTGCAGGCGGCCGTATTTGTCGGGCCGTTCTTCGATGAGGCGGGCGGAGACGCGCTGGAAGTCGAAGGTGTGGCCGAGGCGGTCGCACCAGAACAACATGCGGTCCATCTGGAGGCGGATGAGATCGTCGTAGGACATGTGCTCGTTGAAGTTGCAGAGGGCGTCGAAGATGCGCCAGTGCCAGCGGCGGCGGTAGAGCAGGCGCTGCATGAAGACGCGGGCGTTGTTGGCGTCGCCGGGGTCGTAGCCGACGATGATGGGGTGGCCGCGGACGGGGAGCAGGCCGGTGCGGCCCATCTCGCCCTTGACGTGGACCTCGGGGACGAAGGCGTTTTTGAAGATGCCGTCTCCGGAGATCTTGGCGACCCACCGGCCGAGGATGAGGCGGTCGTAGGCGGTGGGATCGTCGCGGGTGTCCTCCATGATGCGCGCCTGGTAGGCCGCCATGTCCTCGACGTAGACGTTTAGGTTGGCGGGCAGGTGGTGGACGCCGAAGTTCTCGTTCCACCCCTCGCGCTTCTTGGTGTAGGGGTTGTAGCCCTTGGGGTCGTAGCCCGGCTGCGGGCCGCCCCGGGGGCTGCTGGGCTTGTGGACGAAAAAGGTCTTGAAGACCCAATGGCTCTCCCCTTCGTCGGCAGGATTGCACGTGGCGACATACTGCTGGGCCGTGCTTGGCACTGCGGCACGTCGGCCTAGCTGCTGAATGACTTTCGTGAAATACACGCTGCTATCCGTGTTCGTGAGTTCCTCGAAGTGAAAATAGGACGGCGTCATGTTCTTGATCCGGTCGGCGATATAAGCGCCGTAAGGCATCGACAACAACAGTATGGACGATGAACCTCCGTTCACCGTTTCTATGTCGATCCATTTGTTCTTCGCATCGTCACCATATTCGTCGGTGTAGCGGAGGCCGACGGCCTCGTTCCACGCCGCCAGAGTTCCCCAACGCCGACCCTCGTGGTCATAGTCAAGGGACAGCAACTGCTCCCATGCGCCCCCGGCTTTGGCTCCGGTCTTGACGATGACGACGACAATTGCCAGCGCGCTATCGTAGGTGTAGCAGTGCCGCACGATCTTGTGCAAACCCGCCGTCGTCTTCCCACTGAATCGCTCCCCTGTGGCGAGCACATACGGGGAAAGGTCCCAATAGAACTCCAACTGCGGCTCGTTCATCTCGGGAACCCAGCCTCCGTCGCCGCGGACCAGGGAGGCGGCGGGGCGGTCGCGTCCGCGGGGGCGGGCGTCGTCGTTGTCGAGGAAGAGGCGGTGGTCCATCTGGCGAACGACCTAGCACACTCGGTCAACCTTTGAAAGCTCTTTTGCCTCGGGCGGACTTGCCGCCGGAGCCGCCCCTGCCGTCTCCGTCGTCGATACGGTTGGCGACTTCGCGGGCGCGGATCCGGGCGAGGGCGGCCTGGTTCCCGGCTTCGCCGAACTTCCGCAGTTCGGCCATGATGGAGGTGTATTCCTTCTGCCAGTCGAGCTTGTCGGCCTCCGAATACTTGGGCGCATCGAACTCGACCTTGGTGCCGTCGTCGGTGATGTGGGTTTTCTTGACGATGTCTTCGTTGAGCAGGACGTTTTCGGCGATCCACTCGGCTCGCTTGGCGAGATCGACGGCGCTTTTGACGGACAGGCCGTGGACGATGTTGATGGACTTGGAGAAGGACTGCTCGGCGAAGCGGGCGAAGGAGATCACCTCGCCGGCGTTCTCGCCGAAGACGTCGTCGATGTTTTGCGCGTCGACGAACTCCTGCTCGCGGCGGACCATCTGCTCCTGGAGGGCGCTCTCTTCCTCGGGCGCCAGCTGCGTGGGCATCTCGATGAGGGAGTATTCGCTGGTCTGGTCGATCCAGACGGCCTTGAGGGCGGCGTCCTTGTGGAGGATGCGGTCGAGCCACTTGCGGTCGCGGCTCGTCATGCCGTTGCTTTTGAGCAGGCGGTGGGCCTGCTCGATGTTTCCGCCGCACTTCTTCATGGCGGCGTGGATGACGACGCGGTCCACTTCGGGCGGGTCGGGGGAGTGGTCTACGGGGTCGGAGGATTTCATAGGTAGCCCTTCGTGGTGGAGGGGTTGGCGTGGGCGACGACGCGGCCGATGCGGCGGAGGATCTCGTCGGGGGTGAGGTCGTCTCCGTTGGTTTCGAGTTCCTTCTTCATGCGGCGGATGCAGGTGTGGCGCAGTGCGTGGAAGGTCTTGCCGGTGATGCCGCAGGCCTCCAGCTCCTTGCGGAAGTATTCGGAAGGGCGGGACCGGGACTTGGAGCGGATGAGGCGGTTCTGCTCGGGGAACAGGTAGTCGAGGTCGTCGGCGGGGACGCGGCGCAGGGCGGCTTCCATATCGGGCGACATGGGGACGGCGATGCGGGTGTCGCGCTTGTCGGTGTGGACGACGATCTCTCCGGGGGAGGCGAAGCACAGCCACTCCAGCTGGCAGATGTCGCCGAGGCGCAGGCCGATCTCCCAGGAGACGACGGTGGCGAAGCGGAAGAAGTGCAGCCACTGGCGGCGGGCGTACGGCTTGTTGACGCGGCGGCCCTTCTGCCTGGCGGGCGGGCCGCCTTCGCGCTCGCGGACGAGGGCGTCGGCGTAGGCGATCTCGGCGTCGAGGTAGGACAGGAAGCGGCGGTATTCGGCCACGGTAAAGGACTCGATGCGGCGGACCTCCTTCTGCCCGTGGGTGAGCAGGTCGTTGCGCACGCGCACGGCCGCGGCGGGATTGCCGGCGACGTAGTTGTTGGCGCAGAGGTATTCGTAGAGGGTGCGCAGGGCGAACAGGCGGATGGATCGTGTCTTCGCCTTGACGGGGCTGTCCTCGGGATTGACGACGGGGTAGATGTCGTCGAAGCCGACCTCCATCGGGTTCTTGTTGGCGATCTTGTGGGTGGCGAGCCAGCGGTCGAAGTTCTGGAGGCAGGTCTCGATGGAGCGGGGGGCCTTGCCGACCTTGACCATCCAGTCTTCCCACTCGTCGCGGACGCCGGCCAGGGTGACCCGGCGGGGCGAGCCGCGCTGGAACTGGGCGAGGGTGCGCTCGGTGAGGGCGTTGCGCTTGCCGAGGGCGACGACGTCTTCGAGCCGGGCTTCCTTGACATGGCGGCGCAGCTCGCGCTCGGTGCCGCTGACGCCGGTGCTGTACCAGTTCGTCATGCGGCCGTCGCGGCCGGGGTGTT
>JBKHAU010000290.1:0-4155 GCA_046542725.1 Opitutales bacterium | reverse complement strand
CCGGCCCTCCCGCGGAGCGGCTTTCGAGTCACGGCCGTGGGCCCCCGACCATGACGGCTCCGGCTCGAAGCCCCGCGCCTTCTTCTCTGCGGCCGGGCGGAAGATGCGGCGCAAGCGGCGGCGCAGCCTGCACCGATCCACGCGACCCCCGCCGTGTTCAGGTCGCCGGCTCGGAGGCGCCCTCCGTTTCGGCCGCGTGCTCCGCGACGCGTGCGAGGTTTTCGAGCCCGGCTTCGTAAAAGCGACCGAGGATGCCGTCGACGAGCCGCCCCAGGAGCCGGCTGATGGGGTTGTGCCCGAGATCGGCCTCGAAGCTCCAGATGACCGCCGTGGTGTCGGCATCGAGCGGGTTGAACTCGAAGGACGAGTAGGCCGGGGCCTCTTCGTCGCCCGCGAAATAGAGGATGTAGTCGACACGTTCACCCGGTTCGATGGCGATGATTTGAAGGGTGCCCTGTCCGATGATCTCCCCACTCCAGGAGTAGCTTGCCCCGACGCCCTTGCGCGCTTCGCCAAAGCGGACGCGCATGGAATCATCCTCCTCGCCCCAAGGCTCCCATTCCTGCCAGAGCTCGAGATCGGTGGTGTAGGGCTGGATCACGTCGACGGGCGCCTCGATCGTCGCCGAGCGCTCCACGCGCACGTCCCCCGGCAGCATCATGCCGACAATATAGACCAACCCGACGAACACGACCGTGATGATCAGGAACCACTTGAGAAAACGCATGAGCGCCAACGTGGCGGTTCTGACGGGGCGTGAAAAGCGGGAAATCAGCGCCTCTGTCCCCAACGGATCGGGGCCGGCGGCGCCACGCGACAGAATCTCCATTCGGCGCGCGCGCGGGCTCGTGTCTACCCGAGGCGCTCCGCCAGCCAGGCTTCGACGCCGTCGAGGGAGAGGCGGATCTGCTCGGTCGTGTCGCGGTCGCGGATCGTCACGGTGCCGTCGCCCTCGATCGTCTCGAAGTCGATCGTGATGCCGAAGGGCGTGCCGATCTCATCCTGGCGGCGGTAGCGACGACCGATCGCGCCGGAGGCGTCGTAGGCTACGTTCCACCGCTTCGCGAGTTGCTTGAAGAGCTCTTGCGCCTTTTCGACGAGTTCCGGCTTGTTCTTCAGGAGAGGAAAAACGGCGGCCTTGTGGGGCGCGATGCGCGGGTGGAACTTGAGCACGACGCGCTTCTCCGGCACGCCCTTGTCGTTGGGGATCTCGTCCTCGTGATAAGCCGCGGTGAGAACCGCGAGGAAGGTACGGTCGACCCCAAGGGCCGGTTCGACGACGTGCGGGATGTATTTGAAAGGCTCCTTCCCGGCGGTTTTTCGCTCCTCGTCGAAGAACTCCATCGAGCGCCCGCTGTGCTTTTCGTGCTGGGTGAGGTCGAAGCAGCCGCGGCAGGCGATGCCCCAGAGCTCCTGCACGCCGAAAGGAAAGCGGAACATGAGGTCGGTCGTGCCCTTCGAATAGTGGCTGAGCTTTTCCTGCGGATGCACGTCCTCGCTGATCATCTCGCGCGGGAGGCCGATGCTGACGAGCCAGTCGGTACACCAGTCGAGCCAGTAGCGATACCACTCGAGGCGACTCGCTTCCTCCGGATCGATGAAGAACTCCATCTCCATCTGCTCGAATTCGCGGGAGCGGAAGATGAAGTTGCGCGGGGTGATCTCGTTGCGGAAGGCTTTGCCGATCTGGGCGATGCCGAAGGGGATCTTCACCCGGCTGGTGTCGACGACGTTCTTGTAGTTCTGAAAGATGCCCTGGGCGGTCTCGGGGCGGAGGTAGGCCTTCGCCTCGTCGCTCGCGAGCGGCCCGACCTTGGTCTCGAACATGAGATTGAACTGGCGCGGCTCGGTCAGCGTGCCGGCCTTCGAGGCGTCCGGTCCCCAGCAGGCGGCGCGCTCCTCGGGCGTCGATTCGGTGAACTCTCTGAGGCCCGCCTCGAGCGCCCCTTCGTCAACCTTGGCGCCTTTCAGTCCGGCCGCCTTGCGCGCGGTCGAGGCGCGTTTCTTCAGCTTCTCGAGCAGGTCGTTGCCCTCGAGCCCGCTGACGTAGCCGAGGTCCTGTTCCCCACCCTCCTCCAGCGCGACCCGCACCGGAGCATAGAAGAGCTGGTCGGCGCGGTAGCGCAGCTTCGTCTCCTTGCAGTCGACCATGGGGTCGGAGAAGCCCTCGACGTGCCCCGAGGCGCGCCAGATCTCCGGGTGCATGATGATCGTCGAGTCGATCCCCACGATGTCGTCGCGCTCATGCACCATCGCGCGCCACCAGGCGTCCTTGATGTTTTTCTTCACTTCCGAGCCAAGTGGTCCGTAGTCGAAGAAGCCCGCGTAGCCGCCGTAGATCTCGCTCGACTGGAAAACAAACCCGCGCCGCTTGCAGAGCGTGACGAGGGTTTCCATGGAAGGAAGAACGCGGTCGGGAGTCGTTTCAGACATAAGCCCGCCACGTTGCGAGGGGCGCCAAACACGGTCAAGACTGCAGGCAGCGGGCGTCCCGCGCGCTGACTCAGTCCGCTCGCAGTTGGAAAAAGGCCGGGACGGACGACGGGACGAGTTCGAGCGTGGCGCGGCCATCGAGTCCGACCAGGCCGCGGCCGAGCGAGTCCCAGGAGGCCGCCGGCAGTGCCGGATTCGCCGCCTGCCACCACTCCACCGGCCAACCGGCAGGAGCGGTCACCTCCAGCTCGAGACCAGCGGGCCCCGCCTGCCAGGCCACGGGCCCGAAGGCGTGAGCAGCCGAGGCTTCGAACGCGCCCAGATCGGGAGCTGCCCCAGCGTAGTCGAACCCGTCGTCGACACCGGCATCGATGAGGTCGCTTTCCCGCGTCAGACGCGCGAAGGCGATCTCTGGGAGGCTGCCATCCGCCTGCCGCGGCAGGACGAGGAGCGCCTCATCGAGGCTCGCGAAGTCCTCCTCCGTGACCACGACATCGAGGGTGAAGGAGTTGCCCTCGACGTCGGAAGCCGCGAAGTCGAGATTGCTCACCTCCACCGCACCGAGCGCCCCGAGATTGTTGCGCATGAGGTGCCCGTAGCCCGGGACGGTCGTGGCGTTGTCGGCGAGACGCCCCAGCATATTAAAGTTCACGGGGTTGCGCACGGCGGTGTTGCGCTGCCAGTCCTGTCCACCGATCTGGTGGTTCGCGTAGAACCCCGAGGTCTTGTTGCGCACCGCGAGGCAAAAACGCGTCACGTGCCGCGGCATCGGATCAGGGAGACGGTCCAGGGCAGTCCCGGCGTGGCCCCCGGACTTGAAGCCATGTCCGTCCCCGAGGCGCTCAAAATCCGGCGAAAACCCGTTGTAGAACGCCCAGCAGTTCTCGAACACGACCGCCTCCTGGGAGTTGATCGCGTCGAAGCCATCGTCGCTGTTGAACCAGGCGCGGCACCCCCGAAAGACGTTGTTCACCCCTCCCGCCCGCAGGTGTCCGCCGAACCCGTCGACGTTGCCTCCAAGGCCGTTTTGCGAGGTGTAGTCCCAGTTTCGATACGCGTCGCAGTTGAGGACGAGGTTGTGCGAGCCGCGCGTCAGGTAGATCCCGATGGCCTGGCCGTCCCGCATCACGATCTGCTCGAAGATGTTGTGGCTGCCCTGGTTCTCGATGCAGATCGACTGGGTGTGCTCCAGGATCGTGACCTGCACGCCGATGATCTCAAAGCCCTTGAAATGCAGCCAGGAGCCGCGGACGAAGAACGCCGTCACCCGCCGGTCGGCAGGTTTGACCGCCGAGAAGTCGAAGATCGGGCGCTCCCCCGGATACGCCCAATAGCGGATCGGGGCCTCGGGCGTGCCGCTCTTGTCGAGGTAGGAAACGTAGGCCCAGATGCGCTCGTAACGGGCGATTTGCTCCTCGCTGACGGCATAGAGTCCACCCCGCAGAAAGACCGTGTCACCCGGCGAAGCGGCTGACTGGGCACGCTGGAGAGTCGCGAAGGGCTGCTCGATCGAGCCGTCATGGGCGTCGTCGCCGTCCGGCGCGACATACCAATCGACCGCCCTCAGCGGCAGCGCGAGAACCCCAAAGACAAACAGGACAAGCACGTGCAAAAGGGGGGGAGGGGGGATCCAAAAACGGTTCATCGAAAGGAAAAGGTGTGGCTGTAGCGCCGTCTAAACCTAAGCATCCCCGGCCGGCTGGCTCGACTCCCCCGGACTCA
>JBKHAU010000289.1:0-4168 GCA_046542725.1 Opitutales bacterium | reverse complement strand
CACCGAGATCGAACGCCTCGCCCTCTCGCCCGGGGACCGGGTCCACGATCGCCGCCGCGCCGTCAGGGTCGCGGGAGCATGGAAGACGACCACGCTCGTGCCCTGAGGCCGTCGCCGGGTCGGACGGTTGGCAACCCACCTGCTCAGGCCTCCTCCGAATCGACCCATGCGCAAAAACATCTTCAACTGGCTCCTGCCGCTCCTCGGCGGCGTGATCCTCTACCTCGTCTGGATTCTCTTCAAGCTCGTCGGGGGTCAGGAGGACTGGGTCCTGCCCTGGCCCCAGCAGATCCTCGCCGCCCTCGGGGAGGAGTTTTCCATCCTCTCCTCTGCCGCCTGGCAGACCGGCATGGCCGCCCTGGTGGGGTTTTCCTGTGCCGTCGTGGTCGGCGTGGTGCTCAGCATGCTCCTGGCCTCGGCGGATTGGATCCGCCGCATGTGGTATCCCTGGGTCGTGTTCTTCCAGATGGTGCCCGTCATCGTCCTCGCGCCTATCTTTGTCCTCTGGTACGGCCAGGGCCTGCCGAGCATTGTCGCAATCACCTTCATGATCACTTTCTTCCCCATCGTGGCGAACACCACGATGGGCCTCGTCTCGACCGACAAGCAGCTCATCGACCTCTTCACCACGCTCAACGCCAGCCCGCGCACCGAGGTCATGCTCCTGCGTGTGCCCTTCGCCCTGCCCTATTTCCTCACCGGGCTGAAGATTTCCGGCACGCTCGCGCCGATCGGGGCGCTCGTCGGCGACTTCTACGCCGGAGAGGCTTCCGGTGGACGGGGCGGACTCGGCTACCTCGTCGTCTCCTACAGCTCCCAGCTGGAAACCGCGGCGCTCTTTGCCACCGCCCTCGTCGCCTGTCTTCTGGGCTTCTTCTTTGTCTTCGGCGTCACTTATCTGCACTGGGCCCTGCTTCACAACTGGCACGAATCGGCCGTGCAGGAGGAGAGCTGACCAAGCCTAGCGATGAAGCCGGCCGAAGTCAGGCAGAGCCCTCCGGGGTCGGCGGCCGTGGCGCGGTCACTGCTGAGGGGACCTCGATGAGATACGCCGGATACGAGACCCAGGAGGAGATCGACCACCAGCTCAGCCACGGCATGACCGGGCCAAAGCGCGACGAGAGCTACGCCCGGTTCGTCGAAGGCGCCTACCGGGCGCGGGCAGCCTTCGCCCCCCGGCTCGATCTCATGTATGGCCCGGGCGACCGCCAGCGCCTCGACTTCTTTCCGGCGCCAGAGGCAGCACCCGACGCGCCCACCATCGTCTTTTTCCACGGCGGGAGCTGGCGCCTGAGCGACAAGTTCTTTGCCAACTTCTGGGCCGAGGCCTTCTGCCCCGCCGGCTTCCATTTCGTGGCCGCGACCTATGGCTTCCTCCCCCTCACCCCGCTCCACGAGATCATCGCTCATGCCCGGCTCGCGGTCGATTGGGTGCATCGCCACAGCGCTGCCCTTGGCCTCGATCCCGCGCGCCTCATCCTCGGTGGCAACTCCGCCGGCGCCCATCTCGCAACGATGGCGATGCTCCACGACTGGTCCAACACTTCGCTCGATCCCGCCCACCTCCTCGGCTGCTTCGGTTTTTCCGGTTTCTACGACCTCGAGATCCTCCACCACAGCACGAGTTCGCGCGCCTACATCCCAACCGTGGAAGAGGCGCGCGCCTGGTCGCCCATTCATCATGTGAGACCCGCCCTGCCACCCGCCTTCCTCGCCTACGGAGAGGACGAGACCCCCGAGTTTGCCCGCCAGAGTCGCCTGATGCATGAGGCCTGGGAGGCCGCCGGCAACCGCTCCACGCTCGTCGCCGCCCCCGCCGGCAATCACTACAACACACAGTGGTTCGCCCGCACCGAGGGCCACCCCCTGCATGCCCGGCTCATGGCCTTTCTCGGCGAGGTGAGCGGGCGGTGACGGCATCGGGCGTGCGACCGACGTAGTTTCATTTCAAATACGGAGGTACCGAGGCCGGGAGCCCGCAGATGTCCGACCTCCTCCCACCCCTTCGTGGGCCAACCGACTCTGACCACAGCGGCCTTCAGCGCATGACCGCACGCAGCGCCATCGAAGTGCGCCGGACGAGGTCGAGATACTCCGTCGTCTCGCGCAGCTCCGCCGTGCGCGGGTAGGGAAAGGGCACCTCGATGATCTCCGCGATGCGGCCGGGATTGGCCGAGAGGACGACAATGCGGGAGGAGAGAAAGACCGCCTCACTGACGGAGTGGGTGACAAAAAAGGCGGTCCAGTTTTCCTTCGCGCGGATCTCGAGGATTTCCTCGTTGAGACGATCGCGGGTCATCTCGTCGAGGGCGCCAAAGGGCTCATCGAGAAGGAGCACGCGGGGCGAGAGGGAGAGCGCCCGGGCAATCGAGACGCGCATGCGCATACCCCCGGAGAGCTGGCGCGGAAAATTGCGGCGGGCATGCGAGAGACCCACGAGGTCGATCATGCGGTCGGCGATCTCCCGGCGCCGATGCTTGTCGAGGTGACCCTGCACACGGAGGGCGAGCTCGACGTTTTTCTGCACCCGGAGCCAGGGCAGGAGACTGGCCTCCTGAAAGATGTAGGCCATCTCGGAGCGCGCGTTCTCCGGCGTCATGCCATCGATCACGATCTCGCCTTCGCTCACCGGGGTGAGTCCCGAGAGGAGTTTGAGAAGGGTCGACTTGCCGCAACCGCTCGGGCCGATGAGGCTGATGAAGTCCCCCGCGTCGACCGTGAGGTCGATCTCCTCGAGAATGGTGGGGCCAGCGCCGTAGCGCTTCTGTACTCCCTTGAACACTACCTGCGGTTGAGCCATTTCAAACCCTCCCAGCAAGGCACCTGCCATCTGCACAGGCGGGTGACAGGCAACGACGCATTTGCCGCTCCGCGCGCCGCCGCGTCTCGAGGCGTCCGGTATCATTGGCACGGGAACCGCTGAATGGGACACTCCCACATAGCTCGCTTGCGCCTGCGCTCCGGCCCCGCGACGGGACTCCATGCCGGGCGCACGCCCTCCCGATGAGCCGGCACCGGCGCATGGCTCTTCGCCGTTGTCATGAAGATTTTCCTACACACGAGACGCACATGATTCGCATCGAAACCCCCGACGGCTGGTGGCTCCTCAACCACCAGGACCACGCCCGCCTTGCGGCCGCCTTTGGCCAACATTGGTCGACGGCCGATTTTCCTGCCCCTGAGCCGCGACGCGAAGTGCTGCTCGCGGTGGCCCACCACGACGACGCCTGGGTGGAGCGCGACCGCGCCCCCGAGCTCACCCCACAGGGCCAGCCGAGCGCCTTCACGAAGGAGCTGGTCGGGACCTACGCCGCCTTCGAGGAGATCGATCTCTACGACTACCTCGAGGTGCGCGGCGCCGCCACCGAGGCGCAGGCCGCCGACCACCCCTTCGCCGCCATGCTCATTAGCATGCACACGGTCAGCCTGCTCACGAAAGGGGCCGACCTCAGCACCCTGAGCGAGGACGAACGCGCCTACCACGCCGACTTCATCGCCGGTCAGCAACGCCGCCAGGAGGAGCTTCTCGCCGCCGCCGTCGCGCGGGACCCCGCCCTCGCGGCTCACGCGACGCCCGCCGCCCGCCAGCGGGCCTTCGAGTATCTCCAAGCCTGCGACAGTTTTTCGCTCGCGGTCTGCGTCGACTATCCGTCCGCCCTGCCCCTCCAGCACACCCATCCCGATGCCCACGGGGCACGCCACGAGATCCTCGTTGAGCCACTCGGTCACCACCGCTTCCGCCTCACACCCTACCCGCTCGACGAGCCCGAGATCGCCTTCGACGTGCCCGCCCGCTTCGTCCCTGGCAAGACCTTCGCCTCCGTCGAGAGGTTTCGCGAGGCCTTCCACGCCGCGCCCGTGGAGACCATCGAGATCCTCGTCACCGGCTAAGTCGAGTTCCGCAGTTGTGGCTGAAACGCCGGAAAAATGACGATGTCGGAGTGCGTAAATCGTTGGCAAATTCCGGCGGTCGGCGCCAAAGCCGCATAGCTGCCTCACGCACATGCGATGTAGTGGAGAAGGCGCTCTTGGCGGAGCGGGCAGAGGGCGTATTCTCGCGCTCATGTGTTTGCGCAAAAAACCGCAAGCGCTTCGCTGGCGAGATCCATGTGGCACGGACCTCGCCCGACCCGGTTCGTGGCATCCTCAGTCTCAGGGCCGACGGGGA
>JBKHAU010000288.1:0-4168 GCA_046542725.1 Opitutales bacterium | reverse complement strand
TGCCGAGGTGCCCGACCTTGGAGTCGACCTCGAAGCTGGGTTCGGTGTAGCTGAAATAATGCGGGCGAAAGCGCGTCTCGGTGTCCTTCCCGAGAAGCGAGCGGAAGAGGTAGTCGAGGTCCGCCTTGAGGTCACGGATGGTCACCCCCTTGTCGACGTAGAGGGCCTCGATCTGGTGGAAATTTGCGCTGTGGGTGGCGTCGGCCGTGTCGCGGCGAAAGCAGCGTCCCGGCGAGAGGATGCGCACCGGCGGCGGCGTCTCGAGCATTGTGCGAATCTGCACACTGGAGGTGTGAGTGCGGAGAAGATAGCGCTCGTCGGCCTTGCGCGAGACGTTGCCGAACTGCACTGCCGGATCGATGTAGTAGGTGTCCTGGAGGTCGCGCGCGGGGTGGTTGGGCGGGGTGTTGAGCGCATCGAAACAGAAATACTCCGTTTCCGCCTCGGGTCCGTCCGCCACGACAAAGCCGATCTTGCGCATGATCGCGCAGATCTCCTCACGGACTTGCGAAATGAGGTGGTGCGAGCCCGGGCCCGCTTCGGGACTCGGAAGCGTCACATCCACCGGCGGACCGATCTCCCGCGCGACGGCCTCCTCCCCGAGACGGGCGAGGGTTGCGTCGAAGCGCCCCTGGAGGGCCTGCTTGTACTCGTTGATGAGCTTGCCGGCGGCAGGCTTCTCCTCCTTCGGCAGCTTGCCGATCTGCTTGGTCACGGCGGTGAAGGTCCCATTGGGGCCCACGAGCGTGGCCTTGTACTGTTCGAAGGCGGCCTGGCTGCTCAGCCCGGGAAGGGTCTGTTCAGCCTCGGCGAGGATCTGGCGGAGTGCGTCTTCCATGGGAAAGGGAGGGAGCAAAAGAGGTAGGGAGAGTTGACGGAAGCGGAAAAGCGACCGGCCAGCACAGCCTGGCGCATCGGACCGGCCGAAAAAAAAGCTCCGCAGCCTCAAAGAGGCGCGCGGAGCGAAAGGGGCAAGAGGCGAAACGCCGCTGCGCGCTCAGGCCGCCTGGGCGAGGGCCTCCTTCGCCTTCCCGACGAGGGCGGCAAAGGCGGCCTCATCGTGAATCGCGAGTTCGGAGAGGGCCTTGCGGTCCAATTCGATGTTCGCCGCGGCGAGTCCGGCAATGAACCGACTGTAGCTCATGTCGTGGGCACGACAGGCGGCGTTGATCCGGACGATCCAGAGGCGGCGAAACTCGCGTTTGCGGTTTCGACGGTCGCGGTAGGCATACTGGCCGGCACGATCGACCGCTTGCTTGGCATAGCGGTAGAGGCGGCTGGCGTTTCCAAAATACCCTTTGGCGGCGCGCTTGGTGCGCTGGTGCCGCTTACGGGTGGCTGCTACATTACGGGCTCGAGGCATGTTCGATGGTTTTTCTTGGGTCGGGGGGCCGTGAGGTCGCCTGAAGGTTGTTCACCTCGACGGCCGCGTGAATCACGAGTGAAGAAGCTCTGCGTCTCAGAACTTGTTGGGGCAGGCCATCCGCACCATGCGGCTGACACCCTCGGAGGTCGGCTGGTCCTGGCACATCCGGCGCTTTTGCTTGGCCGACTTGTTGCGCAGGAAGTGGCGGTGGCCCGCCGTCCGGCGCAGGACTTTGCCCGTGCCGGTGACCTTGAACTTCTTCGCGATGGACTTGCGGGTCTTGATCATGAGAAACCGGTTAAGAAACGGAGTTGATGGCCCGTTGTAAAGGTGATTCCCATACCGATGTACCGTCCTGCTCCGCGCGGTGCCGTTTTTGAACACATCGCCCCGCTTTCCACTCTCCCTAGTCTCTTCCCCAGGGCGCATCCCAAGCGCCTTCCAGCCAATCTTTCATTGACACCCCCCTTCCCACCGACAAACCAAGATCCCCTCTTCAGACCCCGTCGGGGCTTATTCCAAATTGGCTCCACCTGACTTTTCACCTCCTTCTAGCGGCGCCCTCTACGTCACGCACGGCGTCCGACCCGGGGTCCTCCTTTCTCCCATTCACGCAAGCAGATATCTCATGAAAAAAACTACCCTTATCGGCCTTGGAGCAGTCACAGCGGCCGTTCTGGCAACCCCCCAGCTCGCCGCCCAAGGCGCCGCGCAGGGTCAGATCAGCGAGACCGAGCAGGCCGTCACCGACTTTGTCTTCCTACGCCAGCAAATTGCTGAAACGAAGAATGAGTGGCGCGTCTACGAAGATGTCGCGCAGCGCCGGATCGAGTTCTTTGAGGCCGAAATCGAGCAACTACAGTCGCAGATCGAAGAAGCCCGAGGCAGGATTTCCAGCGCTCAGCAGACGATCGACGAAAAGCAGCAGGAGATCGCCGAGAAGCGCGCCGCGAACAACGTCGTGCTCGAAGCTGCGCCTCGCTACGAGGAACAGGTGCGGGCCATTGCGGAGTTCTTCCCAGAGCCCCTCCAGACGAAGTTGAACCCGCTCCTCAGCCAGCTCGGCCGCCCCCGCCAAGCCGCCCAGAAGATGGCCATCGTGATGGGCATCCTCAATGAGGTCGACAAGTTCAATTCCGAGTGGTCGTTCTCCGGCCGCCAGGTCGGCAACACCTCTGTCGACGTTCTCTACATGGGCCTCAGCGCTGGCTTCTACGCCGACCAGAACGGCACCGTCGGCGGCGTCCTGCGGCCTGCGAAAGACGGCTGGGAGCAGGAGGACATGCCCGAGCTCGCACCCGCCCTCGCGACCCTCATCCAATTCTACCAGGGTGAACTCAAGCCCGCCGTGCTCACGCCCGTGCCGCTCGAGGTCTCCGACGTCTCGCTCAGCCAGTAACCCCTTTTTGATCCCCACGAGATGAAATCCTCGATCCTCCTTTCCGTTGGCTTGGTCGCCCTTGCGCCCCTCGCCTCGGCCCAGCAATTCAACGAAGCCTCCGAAGAGGCCCAGCAACGCGTCGAAAGCGCTCAGCAGGAGTATGCCGAGCTGCAGGAGCGCATCGCCCCGCAGAAGGCTGAACTCGGCGCCCGCCTCGCCCTCCTCGAGGAAGAGCTGCGCAAGCTGCAATCCGAGTTCAGCACGGTGCAGCGCGTCGCCGACACCAGTGGCGTGGAAGTCAACCAACTCGACCGCGAGATCGCCAGTCTCGAGGACACCAACAGCTACATCCAGTCGACACTCTTCAACGAATACATCCGTCGCCTGCAGCTCACCCTCGATCCCGCGGAGCGCTCGCTCTACGATGATCCAATTCGCGATGCGCTCGAGATCGTCGACACTCGAGAGGGCGTCGAGGTGAGCCAGAGTGACATCTTCCGCACTCAGCTCGAAGCCCTCGATGTCTCCTTCGAACGCATCGAGGAAGCCATCGGCGGCCGGATCATCGAGGGCTCCGCCGAACTCGACGGCAACATCCTCGAGGGTTCCTTTGCCCTCTTCGGCCCCAACACCTTCTTCGCCGGTCCCGACGGTGCCGCCGGCATCGTCAATGCGATGAAGGCAAACTCCACCCTGCCGAATATCTTTCCCCTTCCGGACTACGCCGAGGGCATTCAGGAACTGGTCGAGACCGGCAGCGCAACGGTTCCGGTGGACGCCACCGGCTCTTCTCGCAGCGGGAACATGGAATCCCTTCGCACGATCGACACGCAACTCACCCTGATGGGCGAGTTCCGCGCCGGCGGCCCGACGATGTATGCCATCTGGGGCCTCCTGATCGTCGGGGTGCTCATCTCCCTCTTCAAATTCATCGAACTCATCGGCGTGCGCCGGGTGAAGGAAAGCGACCTCGAAACCGTCCTCCGCCACCTGCGCGAAGGCAACCGCGACGCCGCCCTTTCCCACGCCAAGAGCATCGGCGGCCCGGCCGGTCGCCTCCTCACCGCCGCCGTCGAAAACGCCGAGGAGGACAAGGAAGTGATCGAGGAGGTGCTCTACGAGGTCATCGTGAAGACGCAGCCGAAGCTCGAGCGTTTCCTTCCCTTCATCGCGGTCGCCGCTGCCACCGCCCCGCTTCTCGGTCTGCTCGGAACCGTCACCGGGATGATCAAGACCTTCAAGCTCATCACCATCGTCGGCACGGGCGACGCCCAGAGTCTCTCCTCCGGTATTTCGGAGGCGCTCATTACGACGAAGTGGGGTCTCATCACCGCCATCCCGACCCTCATGCTCCACGCCATCCTCAACCGCATGGCCAAGGGTGTCGTGGGCAGCATGGAACAGACCGCCGTGGGCTTCCT
>JBKHAU010000287.1:0-4178 GCA_046542725.1 Opitutales bacterium | reverse complement strand
AAGGTCGAGATGGTTGACCGGCTCGTCGAGAAAGAGGAGGTGGGACTGGCCGCGCGCTTCTTCGAGTTGGGCGAGGACCCGACCGAGCTGCACACGCTGTTTTTCTCCCCGACTGAGGGCGGGAAAAGGCCGTTCGGCGAGGGTGTGCAGATCGAGTTCTTCCACCAGCTGGTCGATGATCGCGGCATCGTCGGCGCGGTCACTCCGGCTCACGTAGGGCGCGCGTCCCATGAGCAGGACCTCGCGCACACTGAAGGCAAAATCGAGCCGTGGGCTCTGCGAAAGGAAGGCGCGGCGCCGTGCGAGTGCGTCTGTCGGCCAGTCGGAGAGGGACCGACCGTCGAGCAGGACCCGACCCGCAGAGGGGGTGAGTTCGCCCGAAAGGAGGCGCAGGAGGGTGGTTTTGCCCGAGCCGTTGGGGCCGAGGAGCGCCTCGACCCGGCCAGGCGAGGCATGCCAGTCGACCGCTTCGAACAGCGGGGCCGGGGCGCGGGCGAAGGCAAAACCCAGTTGCACCGCCTCAAGCATGGCGGGCCTCCCTTCGACGCAGGAGAAGGAGGAAAAACGGCCCCCCCGCGAGGGCGGTGAGGACGCCGATGGGGAGCACGGCGGGGGCCACGATGGTGCGGGCGACGGCGTCGGCGAGGAGCAGGAGGAGGGCCCCGGCGAGCGCGCAGGCGGGGAGGAGGCGGCGGTGGTCCGGCCCCACCAGAAGGCGCGCGATGTGTGGCACGATGAGCCCGACAAAACCGATCGTGCCGGTGAGGGCGACAGTCGTGCCGGCAAGCGCCGCGCTGAGGAGGATGACCTGTCGGGTGATGCGATGCACCGGCACCCCGAGGTGATAGGCCTCCGACTCCCCGAGGAGAAGAAGATTGAGGGGGCGGGCGTAGGTGGGGAGGAGGAGGGCGGCGGGGACGAGGAGGACGAGACCCACGCCGAGTTCCGGCCAACTGGCCCGGTCGAGACTGCCCAGCGTCCAAAAGACAAAGCTGCGCAGCTCCTCCGCACTCGAAAAGGTGAAGAGGGCCAAGCCGATGACGGCCCCCGCCAGCGCGTTCACCGCGATGCCGACAAGGAGCAGGGTGGTGACCGAGGTGCGTCCTCCCGCGGAGGCCAGACGATAGATCAGTGCGGTCACGCCCAGCGCTCCGGCGAGCGCGCCCAGGGGCACCGCGAAGCGCCCCATCCAGAGTGGCCAACTGGCGAGCCAGCTCGCTCCGAGGATCCCCACGATCGCGCCCATGGCCCCGCCGCTCGTCACCCCGATGAGCGCCGGATCGGCCAGGGGATTGCGAAAAAGCCCCTGAATGGCGGCGCCGGCCATCGCGAGCGAGGCTCCCGCGACGATGCCGAGCACGACACGCGGGACCCGCAGGCTCCAGACCACGGCATGGTCTCCGGCCACGCCCGCGGCGTCACCTCCGGTCCCGAAGCCGAGCGGCGCGAGGAGGATCTCCCCCAGCCGTCCGGGCCCGATCGACATCGAACCGCTCGAGAGGTTCAGCCAAGCCGCCGCCACCAGGCCGAGACCCAGCAGCCCCCAGGACCAGCCTTGGGTCGTGGTGAAGGGAGAAGGGCGCACCCCGTCCGAAGTGGATGATTGGCAACTCGGTGTCAATAAGCGCGCGCGACGCAGGCGCCGGGCGCAGACCTCAGGCCCGGCGCAGGAGGTGGTCGAGCGAGAAGCGCCCGGCACCGCCGAGGATGAAGGGAACCATCGCGCAGAGGTAGGCCAGGGCCATCTCTTTACCCCCGAAGCTGTCCGCGCCATGGGCGTGGAAGGCGGCGACGGCCATGATGAGGGCGACCCAGAGGGCACCGAAGCGGGTGGCGAGGCCGAGGGCGACGAGCGTTCCGCCGATCGTTTCGCCGAGCGCCACGAGCCAGGCAAAGAAGAGCGGGGCGGGGAAGCCGAGGTCCCCGACCCGGTCGACGAAGCCGCCGCTGGGGGGCATTTTTGGCAGCCCGTGGGCGAGGGCCATGGCGGCACCGAAGAAGACACGGGCAACGGCCCAGCCCAGATCGGTCCAGAGCGGACCGAGCGAACGGCCGGAGAAGAGAAGGCGGGAAAACTGGCTCATGGGAAAAGTCCTAGCGGGTTTTACGCCCATGACCAGACTGGGGCGGAAGTTTCGCATGCTTGCCAAAGGGTCGGGGGGCCGGCAGTAGTCGCGCCCCATGAGCTCCGCCACGCTCCTCGCCGACCTGCACCCGCTCTTTGTCCTTTTTGCCATCGTGGGGGTGGGCCTCGGGCTGGGCCGAATCACGGTGAAGGGCATCAGCCTGGGGAGTTCCGGAGTGCTCTTTGTCGCGCTCCTGGCGGGCCATTTTGGAGCCGAGACCTACGGTGGGGTGGGAACGATCGGGCTGGTTCTCTTCGTGTACGCGGTCGGCATCGGGGCGGGGGGGAGATTCTTTGCTGCCCTCGCGCGGGAGGGCAGCATCCTTGCCCAATTGGCCCTTCTGGTGACCGTCCTGGGAGCGGCGCTCGCGTGGGGCATGAGTGTGTGGCTGGAAATCCCGGCCGACCTCGCGGTGGGGATTTTTGCCGGGGCGCTCACGAGCACGCCGGCTCTCGCGGCCGCCACCGAGACGCTCAAGGAGGCGGGGAAACTGGTCCCCATCGGCTACGGCATCGCTTATCCGTTTGGCGTCGTGGGGGTGGTCCTCTTTGTCCAACTGCTGCCGCGCCTCCTCAAGGTCGACCTCGAGGTGGAAGCCGACGCGGCGGGCGAGGGGCGTGCCGAGGAGCAGATCCGCTCGGTCGTGGTGAAGGTGACCCATCGCGAACTCGAGGGCCAATGCATTGCCGAGTTCGATGAGCTGGCGGCTCTCGGCGTCCAGGTGACGCGGGTGCGCGATGGGCAACGTGGGGTGCCGCTGCGCTACGACGATTGTTTTGTGCCTGGCCAGGAACTCGTCCTCGTCGGGCAGGAGCGTGCCCTCCGTCTCGCCGTTCATCTCCTCGGGCACGCCAGCGATGCGCCCATCCTGCGCGACGTGGAGCGGGAACGACGCCAGCTCATCATCCTCGATCGGCGCATGGCGGGTCAGCCCCTAAAGGACCTCAGGCTCCTGCGCGAATATGGGGTCACGATCTCGCGCATCACGCGGCTCGGGTTCACCTTTGTGCCGACCTCGGAGACGGTCTTGGAGCGCAATGACGTGGCCACCGTGGTGGGTGACCCCGATGCGCTGGAGCGCTTTGCGCGGGCGGTGGGTCACCGCAGTCAGGCCTTCGACGAGACCGACCTGCTCTCGCTCGGTGTCGGACTCGCCCTTGGGATCGTCGTCGGGCAGCTCAAGTTTGGTCTCCCGGGGGTGGGCGAGCTCACCTTGGGCCTGGCCGGCGGGCCGCTTCTGGTCGGGCTGCTCCTCGGCCATTTTGGGCGGATGTGGAGGATCGTCGGGCATATCCCGCGGCCCACCCGGCTCCTCCTGCAGGAGCTCGGGCTCGTCTTTTTTCTCTGTGAGGCAGGTCTGCGGGGGGGCGGGGCCTTTGTCGAGACCCTCCAGGCCTACGGGATGACGCTCTTTCTGATGGGCCTGGTGATCACCCTCGTGCCGATGCTCGGGGCGTATTTCTTTGCGCGCAAGGTATTGAAAATCAATGTCCTGCAAGCGCTCGGCGGAATCTGCGGAGGGATGACCTCGACCCCCGCCCTCGGTGCCCTCACGGCCAAGACGGATAGCCAGGTGCCGGTCGTGAGCTATGCCGCGGCCTATCCCGTTGCGCTCATCCTCATGACGATCTTCGCCAAGATCCTCATTCAGCTGGTGCAGGCTTTTGGCTTCTAGGCTGGGGGCGGGCATACCAGAAAGCGCAGACCCGGCGTGAGGAGAGGAGAAAGGGAAAGACCGCGAGGAGGGTGTGCAGGGCGGCCACGCGCCAAGCGCCGTGCCAGGTAAACTTGCGGCTGGAGGTGCGCACCGGGGGCGCGGCGAGGATCTCCATGCGCATGCCGTGGCGTCGGGCCCAGCGTTTGAGGGCCCGCGAAAGGTGGATCTCCTCGCCGGCGTAGACCTTTTCGGAGAAACCGCCGATGGCCTCAAAGGCATCGCGGCGGATGTAGACGAAGCTGCCGGCGGCGAGCGAGAGCTGGCGCGCCAGCCAATTCCAGGAAGCGACGCATTGCCGCGCGAGGGGTGGCACCGGCCCCTCGAAGGCGATGCTC
>JBKHAU010000286.1:0-4190 GCA_046542725.1 Opitutales bacterium | reverse complement strand
GATGTCATTGACTGTGACTGTCCAGACAACGGCGTTGGTGCCGTCCTGCGTGTCGCGGCCGACAGCGCGGATTTCAAAATCCTGCTGTGCAGGCCGCTGGCCATCCTGGTCGTTGCTGATGGTGTCGAAGTCGGTATCAAACGTGAAGTCGCTGCTCAGCGGCGCACGTACGGCATCGGGCGTCGTCGTCTTGACCAACGTGTCATCCACGTACCATTCGATCTGCTGCATCTCGCCGACTTCGGAGGGGTCGTTGTCGACGATGAGAATGGTGGCCCGCTCGTCCTCGTCGATGACATAGGTGTTGTCGGGTGCATCGGTCTCGAAAAGGGCGGCGAGCGAGAGCTGGAACGTCTCGTCGGGCTCCTCCTCGAGATCTCCCGCGGTATCGACGACGATGTCGAAGGTCCGGGCCGAGCCCCCGACGGTGCCGGAGGGGTCGTCGCCGATGTTCACGTCCGAAGAGGAGGCCTGCCCTTCGCCGGAGCCGAAGTGGTACTCCCAGCGCAGGGTGCGGGATACCCCGCCCGGACCGCGCAAGCGCACGGGGATCGTCACCTCATCGCCCTCATCGACCCGGAAATAGGTCGACTCGAAATAGGCGTGATAAGGGAAGCGGGCGTCGACGGTGTCGTTGTCCTGAATGACGATGGTGTGCGTCGTCGGCACGACGGGGCGGGCGATCGTGACCCCGTCGGTGTCCATCTCGAAGCGGATGGTCTCTTCCAGGGCCTCGTTCTCGTCGCTGCTGTCGAGGGTGTCGTCGCGCAGGCGGACGGGGAGGGAAAGGCGGCGCACGCCGGATTGAAAGGTGAAGGAGCCGGTCCCGGTGGCGGGGTCGAAGAGGATGCCGTTGCCGTCGTTTTCGGAGCTGTCTTCGGCGATGAAGTAGTCACCGCTCTCGTCGTCCTCGCTCCCGCGGGTGGCGGTGGAAGCGTCGGCGATGCGGAAAGGCACGACGACCTCGGCAAAGGCCACCTGCGAGAGCTCCACCGTCACGTCGAGGGTGCCGTCCTGCTCGCTGACAAACTGGCGGTTCTGGACAAAATAGACATCCGTCACGGTCTCCTGCGCGAGGCTGGCCATGGGAGCGGCCGCCACGAGCAGGGCGAGGTGCCGGTGCGCCTTGCGGAAGGGGTGGGGAAAAAAATGCATCAGCTATTGAAAATCGATCGTCTCGGGCAGATAGGCGGAGCCGGTCCAGCGGAGCAGGTGCAAGCGGCGTCCGGTGGCGGTGTTTTCGGTCCCCTGGTAGAGGATCCAGCTCTCATCGGCCGCCCGGTAAAGGAAGGGGAAGATGTCGATGTTCGTCCACAGCCATCCCAGCGGATTCTCTTCATCCCCTGAAGAAGGAGCATAGAACCAGAAGCTCTCGGGATCGAAGCCGGCATCAACGGCCGGAAAAATCCATCCAAAGGCCAGCGAGTAGTCCCAGTCCTGGCCGCGCGTGGAGTAGACCCAGGACTCGAGCAGGCTGGAGAAATACCAGTCGTTGCCGTAGCCGTAGTCGGCGTAGGGGGGCATGCCCGTGACGGTCTCGGTGAGGTTGAAAAAGTCGCTCAGCCCATCTGCGTCGGTGTCGTAGGGGTCGTCGAAGCGGACGATGTAGACCTCGTTCTGGAAGCTGAGGGGATCGAGGCCGTTGTCCGGCACCCCGGCGGCGGCGAGGGTCTCGGCGTCGAAGTTGTCGCTGCGTTGGACGTAGGCGTAGAGAAAGTTGCGGCGTCCGGCGAAACCGTCTTCGAGGCTGCGCACGCGGGTGTCGAAGAAGTCCCAACGATCCTCGCCGGAGGGCCCGATGGGCAGGTCCAAGCCAAGGAGGTTGGCGGTGCGATCGCGGACTTCGATCGTGAGGTAGTCGCCCGCGGTGTGGCCCGGGGCATAGGCCGCGCCGCTGCCCTCCAGATAGCCCGTGCGCGTGCGTGAAGTGAAGTCCCACCAGAGGTGTCCGTTGAAGCCATCGAGGTAGCCGGCGGTCTGGCTCGCCGCGCGCGGCAGGTCGGAGGGGTTGGGCAGACGGGTCGCGCTGCTCTCGGGAGCGGGTCGGATGAAGCCGACGACGTTGCTCTGGCTGACGATTTGGTCGAGACCCTCCTCCAGGTTCAGGGCGAGAAGACCGGTCTCGGTGAGCAGATTGTTGGTGCGGTTCACCGCCCGATACTCGGCCACAAGGGTGCGTTCGACACCGTCCCCATTGGGATCTTCGGCGCCTTCCTCGAGGACGACCGTCTGAGTCTGGAAGCGGTCGAGGACATACCAGTCGGGCAGGACGCCGGAGAACTCGAGCCCCGGAAAGACGCGCAGACGAGACAAGGCGGGAAACACCTCGGCGACCGTCGCAGGGTCCACTTCCTCCATCGAGTGAAACTCAAACGTGATCGCGCCCGACTGAGCGCGAAGCAGTGGGGACACGACGAGGGCGAGGCCGAAGCCGGCGAGCAGGACGGGGGTGCGCGAGGCCCCGCGGGCCGGTCGCCTTTGGGCGTAAAAGTCGGGAAACATGGGTCGGTAGACGCACCGGGGGGTGGTGCCAAAAGGGGGGAGTAAGGTTTTCCGTGGTCTCAAGAGCAAGTCCGAAGGAAGATGTCGAGGGCGGAAAGGAGGCGGGCCGTCGAGCCAGTGTGCTGGGCGATGACAGCTCCCGCGCGGCGGCCTTCGGCTTCGCGACGGGTCGCGTCGGCGAGGCGCTCACGCAGGGCGGCGGTGAGGGTCGCAGGACAGACCTCGTGGCCGGCGTCGGCGGCCCGCAGTTGCGCGGTGATCATGCGGAAGTTCGACATCCCCGGGCCAAAAACGATCGATCTTTCCGCCCATGCGGCCTCGATCGGCGTCTGTCCGTCGGTGTGAGGGGGCAGCGACTTGCCGATGAAGGCGACATCGGCGAGCTGGATGAGGCGTCGCAGTTCGCCCGTCGTGTCGGCCACATAGATCTCTACCGGAGTCGGCGGTGTCGTCCCGGTCGAGCGGAAATGCACGGCGACGGGCAGGGCGGCGAGATCCTGCGCGATCTCCCCCCGCCGTTCCGCATGGCGGGGGATCAAGAGCGCGCGCACGGGCCATCCCTCCGCGCGCAGGGTCGCTACCGCGCCGGCCAGGGCCTGCTCCTCTCCGGGCCAGGTGGAGGCCCCCACGACGATGAGGTCCTCCGGCCTGAAACCCAGCTCCCGGCGCAGCGCCGCGGTCTCCCCGGGGTCGAGGCACGGGGCGGCGGCGAGATCCAGTTTGAGGTTGCCCACGGTCTCGATGGGGCACGTCAGACCAAGGCCGGCAAAGCGCCGGGCGTCTTCCTCGCTGCTCGCGAAGACGGCCGAGAGCGGTGCGAGGAGCCGCCGGGCAATCGGTGCCAGGCGGCCGTAGCGCCGGGCCGAGCGGTCGGACATGCGAGCGTTGACCAGCGCCACCGGCACTCTGCGAAGCCGCGCCTGATGGAGGTGCTCCGGCCACAGCTCGCTTTCCATCAGCAGAGCGAGGTCAGGCTGCAGGCAGCGCCAGGCGGAGGCCACCGAGGGCGCGAAATCGAGCGGGAAGAAGCCCCGCCAGACGGTGAGGTCGACATAGCGCTCGTCGAGCAGCGCCCGCCCCGTGCTCGTCGTGGTGGTGAGTACGACTTCGATCTCGGGGCGCCCGGCGAGGGCCCGCAAGAGCGGCTGAAGGGCCAGCAGTTCGCCCACGCTCACCGCCTGGATCCAGATCCGCTTTACCCCGGCGCGGCGCGGCGGCACCCCCCTCATCACGCCGAAGCGGTGGGCAAAGTCTCGCTCGTAGCCTCCGCGGCGCCACATCCGGGAACCATAGAGCGGGAGGGCCAGAAGGAGGGCGGGAAGGAAAAGCAGGCGATAGAACCAGATCATGCCGCGGGGGAAGGGAAGACCGTCGCGACGGGACGCACGCGGGGCAACCGCGAATCGCGGGCGCTTCCACGGAGGGCGACGATCGTTGTTGTTTTTGGGGCCCGGGACGCTTTCAAATGCTCCGAATGAACCGCATTGCCGCTGCTTTTGCCGAAGCCCGGGCGCAGGACCGAGCCCTCCTCGTGTCGTATGTCTGCGCCGGCGATCCAGACCTCGAGACCTCCTACCGGGTCTGCCGGGAGCTGCTCGAGGCCGGCGTCGGCGTGCTCGAGCTGGGCGTGCCTTTTTCCGATCCCCTCGCGGATGGCCTGACCAACCAGCTCGCCGCCGAGCGAGCGC
>JBKHAU010000285.1:0-4205 GCA_046542725.1 Opitutales bacterium | reverse complement strand
CTCGAGCTGTTTGCCCGCCACGGGCTCTTCGACCTCACGGTGAAGGCTTCGGGTGACTTGCAGGTCGACTACCACCACACGGTGGAGGACGTCGGAATTGTCCTCGGTGAAGCCTTCAAGGAAGCGCTGGGGGAGAAGCGGGGGATTCGCCGCTACGGTTTCTTCCTTCTGCCGATGGACGAGTGCCTCGCGCAGGTCGCCCTCGATCTGAGCAACCGCCCCTTCCTCGTCTACCAGGTCGAGGCCGAGACCGTCTTTGTGCGCGACTTCAACATCCACCTCTTCCGCGAGTTCTTTCAGGCCTTTGCCAACAGCGTGGGGGCGAACCTGCACCTGCGCCTCGTCTACGGTAATGAGCCGCACCACATCGCCGAAGGCCTTTTCAAGGGCTGGGCCCACGCCATGCGCATGGCCTGCGAACGGGACCTGCGCCGCGGCGATGAGTTGCCCTCGACCAAGGGTAAGCTGACCTGAGCACGGCTGCTGCGGGTGCGGGGCGATTGCGGCATTTCGATGGCGCAGGGCATTCACTTCGCCTTCCCCACCCAGACACTTTACCTTGCGGGCGACGAGAAGCGCCCGTTGAACATCGGCCCGCATGACCGAAACCAACTCCCCGAATCGCCCCAGGCCCGCTCTCGCCGTGCTCGACTACGGCATGGGCAATTTGCGCAGCGTGCTCAAGGCCTGGGAACACGCGGGGGCGGCGCCCTATCTCGTGGAGGACCCCGCCGACCTCGGCACGCCCGATGCGCTCGTCTTTCCCGGTCAAGGGGCGATCGTCGACACCATGGTCCTGCTCCAGCGCACCGGCTTCGACCGTGTGCTGCGCGACTGGATCGAGGCCGACAAGCCGTTTTTTGGCATCTGCCTCGGCCTTCAGGCGCTCTTCGAGCATTCGGAGGAAGGCGATACCCCGGGCCTGGGAATTTTTCCCGGTGAGGTGAAGCGCTTCCGCTTTCCTCCCAAATTGAACCTCAAGGTGCCGCACATGGGCTGGAACACGGTCGACTTTGTCGCCGCGGCGCCGGTCGCCACGCCGCACGCGGCGGATGGGAGCGCACCGTATTTCTACTTTGTCCACAGCTTCCAGGTGGCGGAGACAGCGCGCGAAATCGTCTGGGGGGAGACGAGTTACGGGCCCACGACCTTTGTCAGCGCGATCCGCCGCGGCCGCTGCTACGCCACTCAGTTCCACCCGGAGAAGTCCCAACGCGTCGGGCTCGAACTCTACGGGAACTTTCTCGCGACGTTGTAGGACACGCTGAAGGTGCGGCCTCGGCCGGCGCGACCGCACCGCTGAAGCAGAGCGGCGACGAGGCCCATGCCAACGTCCCATGCCATCAGGGGCCTCGGCATTCCAGCCCAGGGCGAAGCCCTGGGATCGAGGCGTGCCTCCGGATCCACGCGTTCCTACAGAACGCGCTCGTTTTTCATTCCTCGATTCCGGGGTTGCACCCCGTGCTGGGATGCATGGCTCCGTGGGAGCCGCCCGACAGGACCGAGCGGCGCCCCATGGGCGGTCACCGTTGAAGCAGAGCGGCGACGAGGCCCATGCCAACGTCCCATGCCCTGAAAGGGCCTCGGCATTCCAGCCCGGGGCGAAGCCCTGGGATCGAGGCGTGGCTCCGGATCCACGCGTTCTGAAGGAACGCCGCATACCGCTGTGCGTGCCGCGGGGGGGCAATTTTAGACGAGCGAAAGTGGGTCAATTCCTGGCGAGCGTTGACAACGTGTGGCCGTCAACGCGCATCGCCACGAAGGGCGACTGCTTCAGCGGTCGTCCCCGGCGTCCCCGGTCTCACCCGGCGCTCTTCGGACTTCAGAACTCTACCGTGTAGCGCACGCTGAGGGTGCGGCCGCGGCCGGCGAAGTTGCGGCTGTTGTTCCCCGCGGTCTGCGAGTAGTAGGTCAGGTATTGCTCATCGAAGACGTTCTCGAGGGCGGCGCTGAGCGAGCCGATCGGCAGTTCGTAGACGACGAGGAGATCGAAGAGGGTGTAGCCGTCAAAATCGAAGGCGGCGCGGTCGCGGGGGTCGTCGCGGTCGAAATAGGTCGCGGTCTGGAGGCGGGTGCGCAGCTGCGGGGTCCACTGGTGATTCCAGTAGAGGTTGAGGCGGGGAGGCGGGATGTTGGTGCCGCCGAGGCGGGTGTCGACCTGACCGTCGCCGTCAGTATCGGACTCGCCCTCGACCCAGGCAAAGGCACCACCGATCGTATCGGCGTCGGTCAGTTCGAAGCGCAGGTCCGCCTCGAAGCCCCAGATTTCGGTCTTCTCGCGCGAGACCGAGAAGATGCCGTCGGCGTCGGGCACGAGCCGGCTGCCAAAGTCTGAGGTGGACCAGAAGGCGCTGGCCGAACCGCGCAGCCGGTCACTGCCCCAGCGCAGTCCGAGCTCGTAGTTGTCCGTCACGATCGGCTGGAGGTCGAGGAACTCGTCAACGCCTTGGCCGGTCTGGTTGACGCCGCGCAGGACGCGCCCCACATCGGGCATGCCGAAGCCTTGGGCGTAGCTCGCGAAGAGTGTGAGCTGCTCGGTTGCGCGGTAGGTGGCGCCGAGGTTGGTGAGGAGCTCGTCGAAGGCGGGGCTGCCGCCCGTCACGAGGGGAGCGCCGTAGGCCTCGAGGGTGCGGAAGTCGTCCACCTCGAGCTCGGCCGATTCGTAGCGCACACCGCTGGTAAGCGAGAAAAGCCCCACCGGCAGGTCGAGTTGGAGGTAGGGGGCCCAGCTCCGGTAGGTGGTTTCGGGGACCCACTGGCGCCCGGTCTGGACGAGGACCTGCTGGGTGGAGTCGGCGAGATAGTCGAGTCCGGTGACGACGCCGAGGTCTGCGAGGGCAGGCAAGTCGCGCACGAAAGTGAGCTTCGCACCGTGCTTCTCCGACTGGTTTTCCGACTGATCGAAAATGGTCTCTCCATTGAACTGGAAGACGCCGAACTCGCCTCCGCCATAGGTGGCGGCAAAGTCCTGGGCGAAGAGGTCGACGGTGAGAATCCCCTCGAGGAGGGCGTCGTGGCGGTAGGTCGCGCTGGCTGTCACGACTTCGTTGGTCGTGGCCTTGCCCGGGGTGTCACCCTCGATCGAAGTGGTCGGGATGCCCGCCGCGTGATCGCCACCCACGGAGATGTAGTCGAGATCCTGCTTCATCTCGAATCGGTTCACGGCGGCGACAACGCTCTGCTCTTCGGTCAGGCGGTAGTGAAGTTTTCCATACACGTCGAGGGAGTGGCTGTTCATCGTGTCGCCCTGGGTGTTGTCGATGCCAACGAGGTCTCCGTTGCCGTCATAGGCCATGGGACGCCACTCGTAGGCCACCGCGGCGAGCACGCCGAGGTCGCCGGAGCGATGGCCGAGACGGTAGGCGCCGCGGTAGCCGAGGCCTTCGCTCTGGAGTTCGTCGCTGGTGGAAAAGCCGACTTGCATCCATTGCTCGGTGCCGTCGCTCTCAGGCGCGTCCTTGGTCACGTAATTGATGATGCCGCCGGTCGCGCCCATGCCCTGGGCGGCAGAGGCCCCGTGGACCAGTTCGATGCGCTCGATCATCGCCGGGTCGATCGTGTAGCCGTCGCGGCTGCCGTCGCGCAGTGGGTTCGACTGCGGCACGCCGTCGATCATGAAAAGGGGACTGCGCCCGCGGAAGGTCTCGCCGAAGCCGGTCATCTTCTGGCGCGAGGGCGAGTAGGCGGGGGCGATCTGCGAGATCGCGCCAATGAGGTCGCCCGAGATCGCGAGTTGCTCGCGCAGGTCCTCCTCGAAGACGATCGAGATCGTCTGCGGGATGGCGCTGAGCTGTTTTTCGGCGCGGGTCGCGGCCGTCACCGTGAAGGTGTCGAGGTCGACGACACGCTCAGCGGCGGGCGCGGGAGCAGTGGAGCTCTGGGCGCTGCCCAGAGTGGTCAGGAGGCCGCCGAGCGCGGCGGGCAGGATTTGGTGGATTCGAAACATGACGGTTGTGGTTGAGTCTTGGAAAGGGTGGTCGCGCGCCTCGCGGTGCGGCGCCGGGCGCGCCACAGGTAGATGCCGCTGGCAAAGAAGAAGGGCACCGTGAGAGACCCGAGGGCGGCCCCGAGTTGACCCCAGAAGCCGGCGATCAGTCCGGTGTGGACCGGGTAGGCCCAGCGCACGAGGCGCTCGCCGAAGCTGAACTCCTCCAGCTGCTGCACCCCGATCACCTCCGCCGTCTGGGGATGGAGAAAGAGGCGGG
>JBKHAU010000284.1:0-4209 GCA_046542725.1 Opitutales bacterium | reverse complement strand
AGGTGTCGGAGAGGATGATGACCTGGACCTCGGGGCGGAGGGCATCGAGGAACTCGAGGGCGCCGGGAAGGAGGTCGAGCTCGGCGATGACTTCCTGGAACTTCGGCAGGGTGATGCCGTGCTCGCGGAGGTGCGCGAGACGGTAGTTCATCAGCACGTCGTAGTCGGGCTCATCGCGCGTGGTGCGACGGAGGGCGTCGATGCCGGTGACCTTGGCGACCTCGATCCAGACTTCCGGCGTGAGGACCCCTTCCATGTCGAGCGTAACGATGTGCTGTTTCACGGGAGGGATGCATTTCAGAGGGTGTCGCGGGTGGCAAGCCTCCCACGGGGGCGCGTCCTCATCCTCTGGCGGCGCCGAATCGTCATCCTACTCCTAATCTCAGTCTCTCGTGGACCTGGGGCGGGGGAGGGGAATTGGGAGGAAGATTAGGATTAGGAGTAGGACTCGGATTAGGAGTAGGACTCGGATTAGGAGTAGGACTAGGATTAGGAGTAGGAGTAGGAGTAGGAGTAGGACTAGGAGGATGAGGAGGAATTACGTCTGGACTGGTTCGAGGGTGGAGCGGTCGTCGTCGGGGGGAAGGGGAAACGGGTTTGTCGTCTGGGGTTGGGCGAGGTCGTAAATGCCGGCTTCGCGGACGGGGACTTCGGCGCGCTGGGCGGTGAGGGCAAGGAAGTGGTCCTGGGCGTTGAACGGGTCCTTGCCTTTGGGGGGAGAGACGGAGCGGTAGGCGCCGGTGGTCTGGAGTTGTTTCGCGGCGGTGGTGTCGCGGTCGTAGGCGGGAAGGATCTCCTCGATGAAGCGGCGGCGCACGTTGTCATCTTCGACCGGGAAGACGACTTCGATGCGGCGGTGGAAGTTGCGCGACATCCAGTCGGCGCTGCCGACGAAGATCTCGGGGCGCTCGCCGCGGGCGTTTTCAAAGTAGTAGAGGCGGCTGTGTTCGAGGAAGCGACCGAGGATCGAGCGGACGCGGATGTTGTCACTCATGCCGGGCACACCGGGGACGAGGCTGCAGATGCCGCGGATGTACATCTCGATCTTCACGCCGGCGCGGGAGGCGGTGTAGAGGTTGTCGATCGTCTCCTTGTCGATGAGGCTGTTGCACTTGACGATGATGCGGGCGGGCTTGCCGGCGCGGGCGTTGCGGGCCTCGCGCAGGATGTGCTCGTTCATCTTGCGATGGAGGGCGTAGGGGGCGACGAGGACCTTCTTGAACTCGGGTCGCTTGGCGAAACCGGTGAGAGTATTGAAGACCTCGGCGACGTCGTCGCAGATTCCGGAATTGGCGGTGAGAAGGCTGATGTCGGTGTAGAGGCGGGCGGTCTTGGAGTGGTAGTTGCCGGTGCCGAGGTGCGCGTAGCGATGGATCCCGTCGTCCTCGCGGCGCACGACGAGGCAGCATTTGCAGTGCGTCTTGAGGCCGACGAAACCGTAGACGACGTGGATGCCGGCCTCCTCCATGCGGCGGGCCCAGTTGATGTTGTTGGCTTCGTCGAAGCGGGCCTTCAGCTCGATGAGGACGGTCACCTGCTTGTTGGCGCGGGCGGCGTCGATGAGGGCCTTGACGATGGGCGAGTCGCTGCTCGTGCGGTAGAGGGTGATCTTGACGGCGAGGACCTTGGGGTCGGTCGCGGCGTGCTTCACAAAGTCGACGACCGGCTCGAAGGAATCGTAGGGGTGGTGGAGGAGGAAGTCCTCGGTCTTGAGGGCGTCGTAGATGTGCCCGGTCATGCGCAGGGCGAGCGGATGATGGGGGAGGAAGGCAGGGAACTTGAGGTCGGGGCGCTCAACGAGGTCGTAGACGCTCATGAGGCGCATGAGGTTGATCGGACCTTCGATGCGGAAGACGTGCTGCTTGGCGAGGCGGATGGCATCGAGCAGCTCACCGAGCAAATCATCGGGCACGTCGCTCTCGATTTCGAGACGCACGGCGGCGCCCTTGCGCAGGTTGTAGAGTTCCTCCTCGATCGTCTTGAGAAGGTTTTCGACTTCCTCCTCGTCGATGTAGAGGTCGCTGTTGCGCGTGATGCGAAAGGCGTGGGCGGAGATGATCTTGTAGCCGGGGAAAAGCTCCTTGGCGAAGAGCTTGAGCACGTCGCTGAGGAAGACGTAGCTTCCCGGCGTGCGCCGGGTGCCGGGGATCTGCACGACCCGCGGCATGATGCGCGGGACGGGAATGAAGGCGAGCATGCGCTCGGTCTCAGGGGTGTCGGGATCGTCGATCCAGAGGAGGACGTTGAGCGACTTGTTGCCGAACTGGGGGAAGGGGTGGGCCGGATCGATCGCGAGAGGCGTGAGGACGGGCTGGAGTTGCTCTTCGAAAAAGGTCTTGAGCCAGCGCAACTCACGGCGGGTCAGCTCGGGGCGGGACTTGAAGGGAATGCCCTCGGCGGCAAGGGCGGGCACGATCTGCTGGTGCCAGCAGGCATACTGGTCGGTAACGAGGGCCTTGGTCACGCTGTGGATGCGCCGCAGCTGCTCCTTCGGTCCGAGCCCGTCGATGCCCGGCCGGGTGAGGTTCGACTCCACCTGCTGGATGAGCCCGGAGACGCGGATCTCGAAAAACTCATCGAGGTTCGAAGAGACGAAGGAGAGAAACTTGAGCCGTTCGAGAACGGGGTAACGCGCATCCTCAGCCTGCTCGAGGACGCGGCGATTGAACGCCAGCCAGCTCAGTTCGCGGTTGAAGTAGGCGACTTTGGGGGAGCGCGCGGACGCACGACGTTTGCGGGCTTGAGACATCGTCTCCACTGGTAGCGGATGCAGCGGCGGGGGCAAGCGCGATGGTCGGAGTCGGGCCGTGAGGCACCGTTTGGCTGACGGGCAAAGAAAAAGCGCGCTCGGGGGTGGACCTCGCGCGGGAAACCTTCTTTGCTCCGGCACCATGGCTTACACCCTTTCCGGCGCGATCAAGAAGATCTTCCCCACGCAGACCTTTCCGAGCGGCTTTTCGAAGCGCGAAGTCGTCATCACGACGGCCGAAGACCGTTTTCCGCAGGACATCAAACTGGACTGCCTGAAGGAGAAGGAATCGATCCTCGAGGGCTTCAAGGAAGGGGATGAAGTGACCGTCCATTTCGATATCCGCGGGCGGGAGTATAACGGACGTTACTTCGTGGATCTGAACGCCTGGAAGATGGACCGCGGGGCGCCAGCCGCTGGCGGGGGGGACCAGCCTCCGCCCTACGAGCCCGACGAGGCGGTCGCGGACAACGACCCGGGCGACGACGTGCCTTTTTGAGACGCGGCGCGGGGCTTGAACCCGCGAGGCGGGCCGCCTGACTCAGGCGCCGGGAAAGGGACGACGCATTTTTCGCACGTTCGGGCGAAAAAGCGACGTAAGGGACCGATAGACCTTTTTGTTGGTCGCATGTTCTCCTCCGCGCCAAATCCCTTTCCACCCTAACAAAGATGCGGAACCCTTCCAGGCTTTCGGCGCCGAGGGCGACCCGATGGGCGTATCTCGGGCTCTGCTGGGCCCTCTTCGCGGGCCACGGTGCCGCCGCTGAGGCTGGGTCGATTGGCGAGGCGCGGGCCGCGCGGGCCGAGCTCGGCGCCTTTGAAGGCACCTTTGCGGTGGCCTATGCGGACCGGGGTTGGCGGGTCGGGTGGCTGGCGGACACCACCGGCCGGGCCGCCTACGTGCATCTGCAGTCCGAAGCCGGCCCGCTCCGACCGGGCGAGGTTCGGCGGGTGCGCTTTCCGGGAGACAGTGGCGCTCCGCTGGAAGAATCTGCCGGGACCTTTGAGGCAGGGGAGGTGGCGTTTGCCGAGTTCCCCCCGCGCCGCTTCCGTTCGCGGGCCGAGGACCTCGAACCTGGAGCCCACTTTCATCTTTTCGAGGGCTGGGTGAATCGGGTCCGGTCCGAATCTCCGGGTCTTCTGGGCCTGGAGATCGCGATCGATGGACGGGCCTGGCGGGCACATCTCCCGCGGCCGGAAGGCCGTGAAATGCCCGACTACGCGGGCAAGCGTATCCGCTTTGCCGCGGTCTACTCGGACGACGCGGCGGGGACCGAGACGCACTTTCCGGGGAACCTCTTTGTCTCGCCGGCTTTTCCCATCGAAATCCTCGGCGAGCTCTCGACCGATGTCGCTTTTGAGGCTGCGCCCCTCCGCCTCGCCGAGCTGTCCGAGGAGGCTCTCGGGGAGGAGGTCCTCGTCGAGGCCCTCCTCAGCTCGCAGCGCCCGGGTTATTCTCT
>JBKHAU010000283.1:0-4222 GCA_046542725.1 Opitutales bacterium | reverse complement strand
TCGACGTGGGGGCATCCACGGGGGGCTTCACCGATTACTGCCTCCAGCATGGCGCAGCGGCCGCGACCTGTGTGGACGTGGGCCACGGACAGCTTCACTACCGTCTGCGGACGGACCCGCGGGTGACCAATCTGGAGCGTTTCAATGCCCGCCACCTGACCCCTGCCGATCTCCCCCGCCCCACTTACGAGCTGGTCGTGATGGACCTCTCCTTCATCTCCCTGACGAAGATCTGGCCGGCCGTCTGGCCGCTGGTCGCGCCGGGCGGCCACATGGTGGCCTTGGTCAAACCGCAGTTCGAGGCGGGCAAGGCCGAGGTCGACGCCGGCCGCGGAGTCATCCGCGACGAGAGCGTGCGCGCCCGGGTCCTCGCCGAGCTGCGGCAATGGGCCGCCGCGCACCTTTCCCATGCCCGCGAAATTGGCTGCTGCGAGAGCCCGATCCACGGCGCCGACGGCAACCTCGAATACCTCGTTGGCTGGAAGAAAGTTGCGGAGGTGCCGCCCTCCCCCACAGTGCTCCCAGCGAATGAGTGAAGGGAAACAGATTCTGGTCGTGGTCAACCGGACCAAGACTGACGCCCACGACGTTGGGCAGAAGCTCGAGGCCGCCGCCCGCGACTGTGGATGGACGGCCACGCGCACGGAGACCTTTCCGCTCCCCCCGGCCCTGCTCAAGGGCATCGACCTCTGCGTCGTGGTCGGCGGCGACGGCAGCATCCTCGGCGTCGTCTCGGCGATCGCGACTCACCCCGTGCCCGTCATGGGGGTGAACCTCGGCACCCTCGGCTTCATGGCCAATTTCTCGGCCGATAGCGCCTACGAAGAGCTGCGCTCGATCCTCCAAGACTCCCCGCCGCCCTCCCGCCGGCGGCTCCTCGAGGTCTCGACGGCGAGCGGTGAACGCCGCTGGGCTCTCAATGATCTCGTCGTCAAGTCCACCAGCTCGCGCCTCGCCCGCGTCTCCGTCCACGCCGGCACAGATTTCGTCAATGCCTACTACGCCGACGGTCTCATCTTTGCGACCCCCACCGGTTCGACGGCCTACAACCTTTCCGCCGGCGGGCCCATCCTCCACGCCGACGCGCACACCCTTGTCGTCACCCCGATCAACCCCCATTCGCTGACCAATCGGTCCATCGTTCTCGACGAGGAGGTCGAGCTCACCGTCACGGTGGAGCCGCACGACGCCCACGTGCAGGCCTCGGCCGATGGCATGGTCCTCGGCTCCTCGGCCGAGGCCTTTCCTCT
Organism: Opitutales bacterium; assembly: GCA_046542725.1. Taxonomy (GTDB): domain Bacteria; phylum Verrucomicrobiota; class Verrucomicrobiia; order Opitutales; family Oceanipulchritudinaceae; genus CAWVVV01. The sequence continues at coordinate 2,972 of JBKHAU010000283.1, read as the reverse complement.
CCGCGTGCGCATCTGTCCCGATCGTTTCTTTCCGCTCCTCAAGCCCACGCGCTTCTCCCACTTCGACCTCCTACGCACCCGCTTGCGCTGGATGGGGGAGACCCCGACGCGCCTCCAGGGTGAGGGATAACGCCCAGGCGACGGTAAAGCGTCCATAAAGCTGCTCCGCGTCAGCGCCCTCCCGGGCTTTTCGCTTGCCGGTTCCCGGGCCCTTACCACCCTCCGAGATCGGCCATGGACGAAGCTTATTACATCCGCGCCGCGGACTCCGAGACCGCCCGCGGACCCTACAATCTCGATAAGCTCAACACTCTTGGCGAAGCCGGTCAGATCTCCCCGGAGACGCTCTACTACGACGACACGCTCGAGGCTTGGGTCGCCCTCGGGTCCAACGAGAAGCTCGCCGCCGCCGTCTTTCCGCAAAAGAAAAAGCTGAGTCTGCGCCAGGCCGCGGAGCCTGCCGGCGAGGACCTCGAAGCGGTCGCCAACGAGCATGAAGCGCTCTCCGTCGACCGCATGCTGGCGGACGCCGGCGGGATGACGGCCGAGACCCAGCACCTCGGCGAAGAGGGCCGCTGGCGCCACCGCGCCGCCTCCCTCTCCGTCCCCATTCTCGCGCTCGTCTGCTTCGTCTCGGCCGCGACCTATATTTATCCTTCGTGGGATATCGTGCGCATGTTCATGGAGGGCGATCCCGACGCCCACGTTTCACTCCTGCAGCGCCCGCTTCTCATTCTCGGGGTGCTCGACCTCATCTTCGGTTCGGCTCTCGTCCTCGCCGCGACCGAGGTCTTTCCCCTCCTGCGCGCCCGCGCCATGCTCGGCATGGGCTTCTTCGGCTTCACCTACTGGGCCGCGATGGTGAACGGTGACCGCACCGGCTACTACCTTGCCCTCTGCAGCGTGGCCTATGGCATCGGGGTCTTCATCTGCACCCTCACCCTCAACTTCCGTGCCATCCTTCTCGCCAGCGCCTTGAGCCTCGGAGGGGTCATCATCTTCGCTTACTTCACCACCTTCGCGCCGCTCGTCGACCGCTACTTCGGCAGCTGAGACCAGCCGGAGCAGCGGCCCGCGCACAGTTGCCCATTGCCAAACTGGCCCACGGCAGCTTGAACTCGCCTCGCATGCGGCACCGTCTTCTGCGACTCCAGCGCTTCGTCCAGCACGACATCTGGAAGACCCACCACTCGGGCGATCCCGAGCGGAGCGACTGGCGCATGCAGTTTGTGCGCGTCCTCAGCCTCGCTTTCGAGGGCCTGAGCAAAAACCAGCTCCTCATGCGCGCCTCGGGGCTGAGCTACGCCTCCCTCATCGGCCTCGGACCGCTTGTCGCCATCGCCGTCATGGTCTCGGGCTCCTTTCTCCGCTCCGACCTCGAGACCCAAATCAAGGAAGCCCTCCTCATCGTCGCCCCCACCCTGCGGGACTACGTGTCCGTAACGGCCGATCCCGACGCCGCCGACTCCCCCACCGAGCTCGACATCTTCATCGATCAGGTGGTCGGAGGGGCGGAGGACATCCTCAATCAGGTCAATACCGAGGGCGGCGGCATCTTCCGCATCGTCGGCTTTGTCCTCCTTATCTGGGTGGGGATCAATCTCCTGACCACCATCGAGACGACCCTGAACTCCATCTGGGGCGTGACGCGGGGTCGAGATTGGAGTCAGCGCGTGGTCTCCTACTGGACTTTTCTCAGCCTCGGCACCCTCCTCGGGATCGGCTCCACCGCCCTCTTTTCCGCCTCCACCCTGGCGGGCTTCACCGACTTTCTACCCTTTGGATCGACCGTTAGCGGCTTCATCATCTGGCTCTCCCCGCTCCTCGCGGCGACCATGCTGATTGTCTTCCTGACCTTCAGCTACCAGTTCTTCCCCAACACGACGGTGCGCTTCAAACCCGCCCTCTATGGGGCCATTCTCGTCGCGGTCCTGCTCTTTCTCGTCAACTTCCTCTCCATCGCCTACCTTGGGTGGGTCATCCGCATGCGGAGCTTCTTCGGGTCGCTCGCGATCTTCTTCGTCCTCATGCTGGGCCTGTATTTCTTCTGGTTCATCATCCTGCTCGGAGCGCAGGTGACCTACGCCATCCAGAATGTGAACTTCCTGACCCACCGGGAGGTCTGGCAGCGCATCAGCGTGCGCACCCAGGAACTCGTCACCCTCGCCGCCTTTCTTCGCATCGCGCGACGCTTCGAGGAGTGCAAGCCGCCCCCCAGCGCGGGCGATCTCGCGGAAAGCCTGCGCGTCCCCGGCAACGTCCTCAACAAGTGCATCGAACTGCTCGTCGACAACGGCTGGGTCGCCGCCGTGCGCAAGGTCGACGACGACGGCATGGAGGAGAACTTCTACCGCCCCGCCAAGCCCCTCGCAAAATACTCCCTCGGCCGCTTCCGCGAGACCTTCGCGAACCACGGCAACTCCGCCGGGGTCGACTTCGTGGCGAGCGACGACCCCCTCCTCACGCGTTATCTCGAGCGCACTTCCGAGCCCGCCGAGGCCCCCGATCACGACCCTTCGCTCGACCAGTTGCTGACGGACAAGCCGCTCGCGCCGGACAGAGTCTCGACGAAAGCCCGCTGAGCACCGGATGACCGCGCGGACACGCGACCTCCCCCCATCCGCGACCGGCCACCACGGGCGAGACGCCAGCCGCTCGTTTTTTCCCGCTTTGCCGCCGGCACTCTCGCGCGCGCCGGACCGCCCGTAGACCTTGACAGGGCCTGCCGCCGATCCAGCATGGGCGGTTTTTCCCGAGCCTCCCAATCCCGGCGTTTTCCCCGATGATCACTCGCATCCAAAACTACCTTCTCCGCCACCATAAGTGGTTTTTCTCCGCCCTCCTCGTGGTCATCATCGTGGCCTTTGTCCTCACGATCGGGAACCAGAGCATCGGCGGCAACCAGACGATGGAAGTGGAGCGCCGGGAGTACTACGGCTACGACATCGACAACCCGTCGGTGCAGCGCCTCA
>JBKHAU010000282.1:0-4237 GCA_046542725.1 Opitutales bacterium | reverse complement strand
CACCCTGGTGTATGTCCCCGTGGACCGCGAAGCGGCCAGCGCCGATCTCGATGAACCCGACTGGCGCGATGTCGTGACCGCCCTTTTTCCGATCGAGATCCGCCGTGTCGAGGTCCATGAAGGGCGTGTCGAGTATCTCGATACAGAGTCGAACCCGCCGGTCGATGCGTCGCTTCGTGACCTCAGCGTGACCGTGACCGGTCTGAGCAACGAATATGACCCCGCGCAGGAGGACCGCCTCCCCGCTCATCTCACCGCGCACGGCAGCACCGTGGGGGGTGGCGAGGTCCAGATCGAGGGACGGGCCGCGCCTCTCGCTCGCGCTCCCCTCTTCGACCTCGACCTGACCATCGAGGGCGTCGAACTGCGTGATCTCAACGACTACCTGCGGGCCGCCTTCGGGCTCGATGTGTCAGAAGGCACTCTCCAGCTATACTTCGAGCTGACGGCGCGAGGCGGCGGCTACGAAGGGTATCTCAAGCCCCTTTTCGATCACCTCGATTTCTCGGCCGTGGAAGGCCGAGAAGACGGCGAGGGTCCCGGCAGCGCTCTTTGGGAAGGTTTCGTCAGCATCGTCGTCGAGCTCTTTGAAAACCAACCTCGCGACCAGGCCGGGACGCGCATCCCGATCGCGGGCGAATTTGGCGAGGCGAACCTCGACCTCTTCACCGCGCTCGGCACCTTCTTTCGCCACGGCCTCATCGAGGCACTTTCGGAGGACCTCGAGGGCATCTCGCTCGAGGACCGTTCGCCCGCGGAGGAAGCCGAAGACGAACCAGCCCCCTCGCCCACGTCGCCGCGCGAGCCGGCCGGCCCACCCTCCAAGGTCAAAGGCGGCCACGCCGGGGAAGGCACGACACGCTCTCCTTAGCCGCCCTTCCCGAGCTGGCCTGCGACCGCGCGCACGAGCTCGCGCAGTTCGTCCATGTCGGGCGGTTTGGTCAGATGGTGGTCGAAGCCCGCCTCGCGGGTCCGCTCCTTGTCCGTCTCCTGCCCCCAGCCGGTGAGGGCGACGAGGATGGGTCGCCAGTCGCCCTTCACCTCGCGTTCCCGCGTGCGACGCGCAGCCTCGTAGCCATCCATTCGCGGCATGCCGAGGTCCATCAGGACCAACTCGGGGCGGAAAGCCTCGATCTGTTCCAGCGCTTCTTCGCCATCGCTCGCCGTGCGCACTTCGCTCGCGAGGGCGCGGAGACCGAGGGACAACGTCCGGCGAATACCGCTGTGATCGTCCACCACGAGGACACGCAGCGGCGGGGACGGCGCCGCTTCGGGCGCCCCCGGAGAGGCCGTGGCGACAGCCGGAGCCTTCTCGCAGAGCGGCAGGTGCACGTGAAAGGCAGCCCCCCGCCCGCCCTCGCCGTCGCGCACGAGGATCCGTCCACCGTGCATTTCGACCAGCGACCTGGCGAGACTGAGGCCAATCCCCAGCCCGCTGTTGGCGTCGTCGCTCGAGTCCTCGATCTGGTCAAAAAGATTGAAAATCTGCTCGCGCCGGCTGGCCGGGATGCCGGGTCCCTCGTCGCGCACCACCACCTCGAGTTCATCCCCGCGGGACGTCGCCTCAAACCAGATCTGCCCGCCGGCGGGAGAGAACTTGGCGGCGTTTTGCAGAAGATTCGAGAACACCTGCAACAGACGCTGCTCATCGCCATCGATGAGCGCCTCGGGAGGCGAGAGACGCAAAGTGAGCTCCTGTTTCCGTGCCCGCAGGCACTCCCGACACTCCTCGGTGGCGTCCCTCATCACTTCGGCCAAGGACACCGGGTGGCGCCGCAGGCGTAGCTTGCCCCCGGTGATGCGAGAGACATCGAGTAGATCGTCGACGAGACGCACGAGGCGCGTGAGCTGGCGGTCCATCGTCTCCCGCACCTCCACCCGCTCGGCCTCGCTCAACTCCTTCAGCCCGAGCACATCGAGTCCGGAACGCAACGGCGTGAGCGGATTGCGCAGCTCATGCGAGAGAGTCGCGAGAAACTCGTCCTTGCGCCGGTCGGATTCACGCAGGGCCTCCTCCGCCAGGCGTTGCTGGGTGATGTCGGTGTTGGTCCCGAACCAGCGCACCACGCCCCCCGAGTCATTTCGTAAGGGAAACGCGCGGGAGAGAAACCAGCGATAGCACCCGTCGCGCCGGCGCAGAGGAAAGGTATCCTCCCAGGGCTCGCCACGCTCGAAGCTGTGCCGCAGTTTCGCCATCACCGTCTCGACGTGGTCGGGGTGATGCATCTGCTTCCAGCCCCACCCCCGCAGCTCCTCGAGGGTCAGGCCGGAAAACTCGAAGCAGCGGCGATTGAACCAGTGAATGCGGCCCATTTCGTCGGCCATCCAGGCGAGCTGAGAGATGTTCTCCGCGAGGTCGCGAAAATGGCTCTCACTTTGGGTGAGCGCACGCCCCATCTGGTGCTGCTCGATCGCCGCACTGAGGATGTTGGCGGCGGCGACGACGAAGCTCACATCGTCGGTGGTGAAATGCATCCTGTGCGGGGCGTGGACCCCGAGCACGCCGTAGGGACGTTCCAGGCCGCGGACGGTGACGCTCAATCCGCTCTCCACGCCGTGCTCGTGGAGGAAAGCAGGGCCGCTGAAGCGGGTCTCGCGGCGCAGGTCCTCGACGACGATCGGCTCATCGGACTCGAGGGTGACCCCCGCCTGGGAGTCGCTCCCGCCATCCACGCGCAAGGTCCCGACCACTCCCTCGCCCCAGCCCACCCCGGCGACAAGGAGGAAGTCGTCGCGCTCCGGATCGTGTTCGAGGACCTTTGCCAGCGGGGCCTCGAGCGCCACGGCGGTGAGATCCACGACTCGTTCCTGGAGTGTATCCAGCGGCGGCAGGCCGAGGGCGAAACGACCGAGTTCCGCGAGGGTCGCCTGCTGGCGCTCGCGGCGGCGAAGGCGTTGCGTGAGCACCTCCAGGCGGGTCACATCTCCCCACGTGATGACCAGGCCCTCGATGCGGCGGTCGCGGCCGCGATGCGGCATGATGCGCCGGATGAAGGTGCCACCGCCATGGCTGTGGACCTCCCGCTCGATCGGTTCGAGACGGCCGAGAACCCGCTCCGCGTCCTCCATGAGGAAGAAGTCGTCGCCCTTGCCGGCGATCGCGCGCAGGGGTCGGCCGCGGTCTGCCTCGGTGAGGTTAACGAGACCTTTCGCGGCGGGGGTGAACAGCCGGATACGCAAGTTCGTATCGAGAAAGAGCGTCGCAATCCCGGTGCTCGCAACGAAGTTGCCCAGGTCATTGGTCGCTTCCTCGAGTTGCTCTACCTTCGCCTCGAGCTGCTGGTTGAGCGCGCTCAGCTCCTCGTTGTTCAACTGCAACTCCTCGTTCATCGCCATCGCCTCCGCGTGCGAGGCTTTGAGCTTCTCGTTGGCCGCCTCCAGTTCGACGATCATGTCGCGAAGCTGCTCCCGCGTGGTCTGCGACTCCTGCTCCAGCCCGCTGCCTGCGAGCAGGGCTTCTGGGGCCTCGGCGCAGGGGCCGGGAGCGGCGTTCACCACGCCCGCGGCATCCGCCGCCTCGGGCGTCAAGACGCCTTTCCGGAGGTGCCGAAGCAGGCAGGACACCAGCGCGTCCAACCGCCGGGTGTGATTCGCCACCCCCGCTTCGACCACAGCTCCCGCCTCACCGTTCCCGTTCAACTGGGCGGGATCCATCACCAGCGCCAGCCCGCCAGCCTGCCGGATCTGCCGCAGTCCCGGCGCTCCGTCCGACCCGGGGCCGGGCAGAAACACCCCGATCGCACGCCTTCTCTCCGTCGCCGCCAGGCTTCCGAAAAATTGATCGAAGGCCTGCCGAGGGCCACCCACGTCCGCCACCGGACGGGGTCGCAGGCTCGTCCCTTCGAACTCGGGACAGGAACCCGACCGGGCGATGTAGACCCGGTCAGCTTCGAGCTCGACCGTCTCGGTCCCCGCACCCACTTCCACCGCGGACAAATGCTCGGGAAGATCCGTCGGGACGGCCCATCTCTCCGCCCCGGGATGTGCCAGGACAACGTAGGCCAGTCCGGCCTCCTCCGGCATGCGAGCAAGAAACGCCCGCAATTCCTCGAACCCACCCACGCCGACACCGATTCCGATGATGCGAGGGGCTCCATTGCGGCCCGGGAAGTCCTGATGTTCGGTCGTACACATGGGCAGTGTTCCGCCTCTAGCGGGTCGGACGCATCTTCAAAGACCTCCCGCAAGCCGGTGTCAACCGATCGGCCAGGGAGGCTCTGCCCGCGCCCGTGAAAAG
>JBKHAU010000281.1:0-4244 GCA_046542725.1 Opitutales bacterium | reverse complement strand
AGGGACTCTAGCCGGCTCTGCGCCAGCAGTTCTTCCATTACGGATGACATAATATACGGTTCTACTCCGGTGTAGATAAACCGCTACCAGGCTCAGGATCGGAGTGTTCGCAAACGAGCGCCAGGCAACGGGTTAAGGGTTGTGGTTAACAATTTGATGAACGCTTTCCCAAAAACAGGGAAAAGAGCCGCGTAAAATCGGGCAACCGCACCCGGCATGCAAGCGTTTAGTGCGCAGGAAGATTCGGGCTGCGAGGCGAATCACTCAAGACCCCGAGGAGGCAGCCCCCAGGCCGGTCCTTATCCCTTGATCGCCCAGCGCAGGAGCTCCCTCCAGCTCGGGCTCTTGCCCTGCGCGAGGATGCCGATGCGAAAGACGCGAGCGGAGGCAAAGACGGCGAAAAGAGCGAAGGCGAGGTTGAGGACCACGGCGAGGAGCGGTTCCCAGGCGTCGGGCCCCGGCGGGATGGCGAGGCGCAGGGTCATGACGGAGGCGGAAAAGGGCGGGATGAAGGAGAGCACACGGGCGAGGCCGCTTTCCGGCGAGCCGACGAGCGCCATGCCCATGACCATCGGGATGACCAGCAGCATGATGACCACGCCGGCCATGTTCTGGGAGTCCTTGAGGTCCGAGCAGGCGGCCGAGATCCCGCCAAAGAGCGCTCCAAAGGCAAGCAGCGAAAGGAGCAGGAAGATGAAGAAATAGGGCACGAAGCTGACCGGCAGGTAGTCCTCGCGCCCAAATTGCACGAGCGCGAGCAGCCCGGTGAGCGAGTAGGCGCCGGAAAAGGTGAGGCCGATGCCGGCTCCGGCCAAGAGCTTGCCGCCGAGGAGTTGGCCGGGGGTGACGGAGGAGATGAGGACCTCCGCAATGCGCTGCATCTTCTCCTCGATGACGGAGTTGAGAAGGACCGGCGTGACCATCTGCACCCCGAAGAAAAGCATCATGATGGCGACGAAAGGCACCAGCACGCTGAAGAGTTCGTTCTCCTCCTTCGGTTTCACGACCTCGCCGTCCGCGGTGCGTTCGGCGAGGTTGTAGCGGTCGATGCCGGCGTGGCTGATGGCACGGTTCACCTCCCGCGGGTCGAGCCCGGCGGCGGCGAATCGTCGAGCCTCCACTTCCTCCTGCACGGTGCGCTCGAACCAGTTCGGCAGCGCGGCAAAGGTCGGGGAGTTCGAGTAATAGGAAAGGAAGTCACCCGTGCCCCCCTCGACGTCGAGATAGTCCGCCCCGATGATGCCAAAGGCAAACGCCTGGTCGTCTTTCCGCACCCGGTCGGAGAGTTCCACCTCGAGGTCTTCGAGCGAGCGTTCCCCTTGCTCCACTGCCTCGACGGCAAACATCGGACCGGTCTGCTTGCCCGTATCGCTGAAGACCTTGCTCGAGCGGTTGTATGTCTCCATCTCGCGCTCGAGAACGGGAAAGAGCTCCCCGGTCTGGTCGACGACGAGGAGTCGGCGCTCCCTCAGATCGGTCGTCCCGCCGACAAAGGCGATGATGAGGACCATGCCTCCGTAGAGGAGGACCGGAAAGACAAGGCCGATGAGAAACGACTTGGTGAAGACGATGTGCCGATACTCGTTCCACGCGACGGTGAGAGTCTTGCTCATGACTGGGCCTCCTCGAGAGCGGCCAGGTCCTCGCTCGTGGGGTTGGCGATGCGCACAAAGATATCGTGCAGGGAGGGCGAAGCGATTTCGAAGCGTTCCACCGGGCCAAGCTCGACGACCGCGCGCAGGATCCCCTGCGGGTCCCCCTCGAAGCGCAGCTCCCAGTCCTGACCCAGCTCGCGGGTGTGGGTCACCCCGGGCAGCCGGGCGGGATCGACCCGCACGCCTTCGCCCATGCGCAGTCGCACGGTGTCGCTGCCATAGCGGGCGCGGATCTCGGCGAGCGAACCGTCGAGCACCTTCTGCCCGCGGTAGATCATGAAAATGCGATCGCACATCGCCTCGGCGGTGTGCATGTCGTGCGTCGAAAAGATCACCGTCGTGCCTGCCCGACGCAGATCGAGGACGGCCCGGCGGATGACCTCGAGGTTCACCGGATCGAGCCCGCTGAAAGGCTCGTCGAGAATGAGCAACTGCGGCCGCGCGAGGACGGAGGCGATAAACTGCACCTTTTGCGTCATGCCCTTGGAGAGCTTCTCGGTCTTTTCCCCCCACCACTCTTCGAGGCCGAGGCGCTCGAGCCATTCGCGCGCGGCGCGCTTGGCGTCGGCCGTTTTCATGCCTTTGAGCTTGCCGAAGTAAATCAGCTGCTGGCCGACCTTGAGCTTGCGGTAGACCCCGCGCTCCTCCGGGAGGTAGGCGATGTGGTCGTTGGCCGTCTGCTGGGTGGGTTGCCCAAAGACCCGGATCTGCCCCTCGTCCTGCTCGATGATGCGCAGGATCATGCGCAGCGAGGTCGTCTTGCCCGAACCATTCGGCCCGATGAAGCCGTAGATGCTACCCTCCGGCACCACGAGGTCGACGCGATCGACCGCGCGATGGGCGCCAAAGAGCTTGGAGACATGCTCGAGTTCGACCGCAGCCATGCAGCGGAGAATTCCGCGTCGAGCGGAGGAGTCAAACCTCCCCGCACGCCCCCCCGCGGAGGCACCCTACCCCGTCGTCTTCAGGCCGCCGGCGATGGCGTTGACGGTGAGCAGGATCTCGTCGAGCAGCTTCTCCTTGTCTTTCCCTCGTTCCTCCGCGAGTTCCGCCCGCCACCCGCGCAGGAGGCGGATCTGGTGACGGTGGAGAACCCGCAGCGGTGGACTGCGCCGTTCCACCGTATTGGCAAAGTTGGGACGACGGTCGGCCAACTGGGCCCCGAGGAGATCGGTCAGGTGGTCGTTGACCCAGCGGTATTCCTCCTCGATCCGGCTCATGAAACGCTCGCGCAGGCCTGCGTCCTCCACCAACTCGGCGTAGGCTCGCATCATCGCTGGCTCAGCGCTGATCAGGCTGGCTTCGACATTGGTCAGCACGTAAGTGAGGAACGGATGCACCTTGGCCTGCTCGCGGAGCGCGGCGTAGGCCGAAGGGTCCTCCGCCTCGAGGCGGTGCAGGGCACTGCCCACCCCATACCAGCCGGGAAGGAAAAAGCGGCACTGCGACCAACTGAAGACCCAGGGGATGGCGCGCAGATCGGCGAGGCTGCGCGTCCCCGTACGGCGCGAGGGCCGCGAGCCGATGCGGCTGCGCTCGAGCACGTCGATGGGCGTGACCTGGCGGTAGAAATCGATGAAGCCCTCCGCGCGCAGGAGCCCCTGGTAGGCCTCCGCACTGAAGTCGGCGAGGCGCGAGAGGACCGGTTCGAGCGTTTGCTCGGAAGTCGCCGAGAGATGGGGCCGGGAATACGCCAGCGTGCCGGCGAGGAGCAGCTCGAGGTTATAGGTGGCGGTGAGCAGGTTGCCGTATTTTTGCGCAATCGCCTCGCCCTGCTCGGTGATGCGCAGATCGCTCGCGAGCGAGCCCTCGGGCAAGGCCTCGAGAAAACGGTCGGTCGGCCCCGCTCCACGACTGATGGTGCCCCCGCGGCCATGAAAAAAGCGGATGCGCACGCCCGCCGCGGTGCCCGTCGCGGCGATCCGGGCCTGGGCCTCCTGCAGGGCCCACTGGCTGGAGAAGATGCCCTTGTCCTTGTTGCTGTCGCTGTAGCCGACCATGACCTGCTGCACGAGTTCGTCGCGCCCTTCCTCGCGGCAGATCCAGGCAAGGGACTGCTGCGTCATGGGATGAGCAAGGAAGCCCTCAAGGATTTCGGGGCCGGCCTTCAGGTCGTCAACCGTCTCGAGAAGCGGCACGACCGGGATGGGACAGATCGGTCGCCCCTCGTTGTCCTCCAGCAGGAGCCCCGCCTCACGGGCGAGAAAGTAGACCGCGAGGAGATCGGAGAGGCGCCGGGTCATGCTCAGGATCAGCGCGCCGATCCCACGCCGGCCATACCGCCGCCGCTGCCGGGCGACGACCGCAAGCGCACCGATCGTGGCGGCGGCCTCGTCCCCGAGTGGCCGGTTCGGCCGCAGGCGGCGCGCCGGCGACTCAAGCTGCGTGCTGAGAAAGTCAATACGCTCCTGCTCGCTCCACGCCGTATAGTCGCAACGCTCAAATTTGAGGGCCTGCAGGATCTGCTCGATGGCGCGGTCGTGGAAGCTGCTGTTTTGCCGGATGTCGAGGGAAGCGAGGTGGAAACCGAAGCTCTCCAGCTGATGGATGGCAGGATCGACCTCGGCGTCGACGATCTGGCGCGCGTTG
>JBKHAU010000280.1:0-4271 GCA_046542725.1 Opitutales bacterium | reverse complement strand
AGACGATTTGACAGCGGAGCGCGGAAACTGCGCGGCGGGGTCTCGCTGGCAAGCCTCGAGCGCGCCGGGGGACGGTTCCGCCCCCTTATTCACTGTCCTTTCCCACTTCCTGGGGGTTCGCTTTCACCCGCCTGCGGCCAATGCCTGAAGTTCGTGTCAAAAAAGCCACCTTCAGCGCCGGCGCTCCGGGGCAGGCTGCATGGCGCGGGATTCGCGCTTCGGGCATCAGCGAAATCTTGCGCCCGGACGAGGGCGCCCTACCGTGTGCCTTCTCATGGACACCGATGTTTCTGCTCCGAACTCGCCCGAATTCCAGCGCCTGGGCCGCCGCGCTCAACGGGTTTTTCAGGTGACGTTCAGCGATCAGAGCATGTCGGAACTGAACAAGCTCACGATCGACGAGCAGCTTCGTGTGGTCGATCGTATCAGCAACATCACCTCCGAGCAGCTCGCCTCACCGACTGAAGCGCTCAGCCGCTTCCACCGCAGCGGGACGACCTTTTACCGCGTTCGCGTCGGCGAACTGCGCTGCTACTTCGAGATTCGGGGCGATATCCTCTACAGCCACTACATCCTGCACAAGAATTCGCTCACTGACTTCATCTACCGCAACAAGCTGCCGGTGACGGAGGAGACGATGGCGGAGCAGCAGAGTTCCTTCTGGCGGTACCTCGAGAGCCTGAAGAAGTAGGGTGGCTTTTCGGGCTCGAACCGGTGATGCACGCGCCGGATAACGGATAGGTCCCATGCCCGACCGAGTCCGTATCGTTGCGTTTGAGCAGCTCTCCGAGCTGTGGACCACGGAGCTTGCTCCCTGGCTGCGGGAGCACGGTGGCCTGCGTCGACCGGGCCAGCTCGCGGCCACGGTCGTCGCCCCCGATGTCACCCGGCTCGGCTGGCTGAAGCGAACCTGGCTCGCGACCGGTGGCGGGCCGCTCCTCGGACTGCGCTTCTGGAGTCCGGCGCGCCTTCGCCGCGAACTCCTCGCCCGGCATTTTCCCGATCTGCGGCTCGCGACGGGGGAGGATCTCGTGCTCGCCGCCCGGCTCGCTCTTGCCGATGCCCCCGAGGGCACGCCGCTTGGCGTCGTGGGCCAAAACCCGGCCGGGTTTCTCGCCGCGTGGGACGCCTGGCTGGCCGCGCGGGGCGCGTCTGATCTCTTTGCGCCCCCCTGGCGGGGACTGCCCGGTCGGCTCGCCCGTCAACTCGAGGCGGTCGGGCTCGTCAGCACGCGTGAAGCCGACGCGCGGCTCGCCGCCCTCCCGCCGCGCGAGACTCCCGGCCTCGGCCCGCTTCTGCTCGACGGGTTCACCGCCAACGAGGCCGCTCTGCACCCGCTCCTCCGCGCCGCCCTCGAAGAGGCCGAGAGCGGTCTGATCACCGTGCCTTTGGCGCGAGATCGACCTCTCGAGCACGTCTGGGTCGGGACCCATGAACGTATTTTCGCGACCGAGGCCACCCTCGCGGTCGCGCTGGAAGACGGTGCTTCCGAGGCCACCGAGGGGCCCTTCGCGCAATGGGCGCAGCGTGCGGAACGGGCCGAAATGGCAGAGATCTGCCCTCCGGCGGCCGCCTTTCGCCTCTTTCGCGCCCGGCACGACGAGGTCGCCGCGATCGTCCGCCAGGTGGCCCGCTGGCTCGCCGACGAGGCAGCGAAGCCCGCGATCGGCGTCGTCCTGCCGGATGAGCCGCTCCTCGTCCGGGCGGTGGGGGCGGAACTGGTCGCGGCCGGTCTCCCCGTCCACGACACCTTCGGCTATTTCCCCATCCCGACCGCGCGGGAGCGTGTCTTTGCCGCCTGGGTGGGCTTTCAGCGCACCGGACAGCTGGTCGAGGCCGACGCGCTCCTCGAGGCCTCGGTGAGCGCGGGCCTCGCCGCCGCCGAGGATGCCCCCCGGGTGCGCCGCGCCTGGGCCGACGCCCGTGAGCGCACCCTCAGCGACGATCTCGCCGTGCTCACCGCCTGGCTCGCCGGGCGGGCGGCGGCGCCCGCCGGCGCGGCCGAGGCCCTCACCTGGGCCCGCGCCTGGATACGCCTCCCCGAGACCGGCAGTCTCGCCCTCTTCCTCGAACTCTGCGCCCCCGCCTTCGCCGCTTGGGGAAGCGCCCGCGAATTCGCCGAACAGCGCCGCGAGTGGACTTCGAACTGGGAACAGCTCACCTCGCCGGTCTCCCGCGAACTCTTCCTCGAGTGGCTCTGGAACTCCCTGCGCCGGCCGGGGAAAGCCCGTCATCCGGACGCGCGCGACACCTTTTCTCCCGTCCAGCTCGTGTCCTATGGCATGGTGCGCAGCGCCCCTTGGACGCATCTCCTCCTCGCCGGACTGAATGAACGGCTCGTCCCGCCGCCCGCGCGCGAAGGGGCCTTTCTCCTCCCCGATGCCGCGCCGCGGCATCTCCGCCGCCATCTCGTCGAGGGGCCCCAGGGCCTCGGGCAGGAAGCGCTCGAAGCCGGGGCGGGGTTTCTGCTCGACGATGCCGACCGCCGTGCACTCCTCGGCGGCGCCCTCTTCGATGCCGTGGCCGAGGCCGGCCGCGCCGTCCTCCTCACCGCCACCTATGCGCCCGAGGGCAGCGACCGCAGCGCGACCGTCGTGAGCGAGTATTTTCAACGTTTCTATCGTGCCGCCCATGGCGCGGAGGCGCCCCTCCCCACGCCGGAAGCACTCGCGCTCCCGCCTGCACCGGCGATGGACCATTCCACCGCCCTGCCGCTTGCCGCCACGGGCGAGGCCTACGCCCGGCGCTTCGATCCGGAGGCGCCCTTCGACGCATTCTCCTTCGGCTTCGAGCGCGCCCCGGCCGAACCGCTCACGCTCGGCGCGCGCGACTGGGAGGCAGTGCTCCAGCGCCCCGCGGCCGTCTGGCTGCAGGCGGTGGCGCGCGTCCGTCCTCGGTCTGATTTCAGCGCGCCGGTCGCGCTTTCCCTCTTGCGGGGCGCGGCCGTGCATCGCCTGTTGCGCCGTCCCTCGGGCCAGACCTGGTATGCCCTTGCCGACGAGGAAGCGACCGGGGCGGAGCGCGCCGACCGGCAGGCTGATCGCTGGCGGCAGATGGTCGAGCACGCCCATGCCGTGGCCGGTCGTCGCGTGCCCCTCCTCTGGCGCGAGCAGTGGGGCCAGGTCCGCACCCTTGCCCGGCGCCTCGCCGAGACGATCGATATCGCCCGTCCACTGCCTTCGCTCGCAACCGAGTATCCGCTTCCCGACGGTGCCCGCTGGGTCCTTCCCGAGGGGGGCGAACTCCGACTCCGCGGCCGGGTCGACGCCCTCCTCGTGGACGACCCCGACCAGCCCGGCGAGGCGCTCGTGATCGATTTCAAGACCGGGGGCGATGCCGTTCTCAAGCTGAACAAGGTGCGCGAAGGCGAGGGGCTCCAACTCGTCCTCTACGGGGGGGCCCTGGCCGACGCCTGGCAATGCCCCGTCGGCCTCTGCCTGCTCAAGCCCGGCGACCCGACGACCGACCCCCAGCTCGTCGTCGAACCCGGGGAGGACCCTTCCGGCCTGCTCGCCGGCCTCATCGCCCTCGGCACCCGCGGAGTCCTCGGCTTTGCCGGGGCGGTGCGGTCGGAGTACGCTTACGTCGGGGACTACCCGATCGCCTTCGTCGCCCCGCCGGCCGAGATCGTCGTGGAAAAATGGCGACAGACGCACCCCCTCCTCGAAGTGCCGAAAGGAACCCTCGCGTGAGCCCGCCGTTTCCCCCGCTGCCCGACCAGGCCGGGCGCGACCGCTTCTGCCGTTCCCTCGAGACGAACTTCTCGGTCATCGCCCCGGCCGGCGTGGGCAAGACGACGAGCATCGTGGCCCGCGTCCTCGCCATCGCCGAGGCCGACCGCCTGCGCCCGGGCGCGCCCGTCCTCCCGCGCCTCGTGGTCGTCACTTATACCAAGAAGGCGGCCGACGAGATGTTTGCGCGGGTGCGCACCACCCTCGACGAGGCGCGGCCCCACGGCGAGGTCCATGCCCACCTCGCGCAGGCCTTCTTCGGCACCATTCACAGTTTTTGCCAGCGCCTCCTCGCCCTCGCCGGCCCGCTCTGTGGACTGCCCAGTGAGGCCACCATTGCGACCGACAGCGCGCGCCTCTGGCAGCGTTTCCGGCTGGAGGAGAACGAGGCCTATCCCGCGCTCCCGCCCGATCTTCTGCGCGCCTTCGCCCAGCATGGCAGCTGGGAGGATGTCTTCGCCCTCGCCGAGGCTTGGCCCTCCGGGACGCGCACCGACTTTGCGCTCCCGTCCCTTCCCCCGCGGATCGACGGCGGGGCCC
>JBKHAU010000279.1:0-4283 GCA_046542725.1 Opitutales bacterium | reverse complement strand
GGGGCACAAGGGGAATCGGGAAGATCGGAAAGCTGGACGGATCATTTATTCCAGCGAAAAGAGGCGCCGCGTTGGTTAGCCGCTCAGGAAATTGGAGGTGTTCAGGGCAGGGTTCCAGAGGTGCTGCGGCCGGGCCTGGGTGGGTGTGGAGGGCCGGGAGGGTTCTGCCGCTGAGTGGAAACTGCGGTCGAATCGCTTGGCAGAAACGCGGAAGTCGAAGCTTGGCTCATCACGGAACTTTGAGGAATTCCAGTTTTCTGAAAGTTTCTTCGATCAACATCTTTAGTTCGATAATCGTCTGCTCTTCGGGGAAGTCTGAGACTTGTTCTGTAATAGCGGCGATGCAGCCCGGCAAAAGTGCCCTCCCTGTCATTGAGCGTGAATTCAGGATGGCGCTCGCAATTTTTCCCTGCGGATCTTCCAGACTGAGAGAGAATGCTTTCCCTTTCCACGCTGGGAACTCCTCCAACGCCGGACCGAGGATGGGCCTCGTCTTCGAGACGGGCGTCAATGTGCATGCACGGAGCGTGCCGGAGGGACTGGAACAAGGGTCGGGGATATAGCGTTGTCGAAGCGGCGGGGAAGCGGTTCGATCCGGGGCATGCAACCGGGATCATGTATCGTGCGCGCAGTGAAATTCGCGGCCGACAAGCACTCGGCCCATCGGCGCAAAGACGCCGCGGCGACGCCCTATTTCAACCACCTCGCGGAGGTCGCGGAAATCCTCGTGAGCGTTGCGGGAGTGGACGATGCGGAGATCCTCGCGGCGGCTTATCTGCACGACACGATCGAGGATACGGACACCTCGAGGGAGGAGCTTGCGGCTGAGTTTGGGCCGCGAGTGGCGGAGCTGGTCGAGGCAGTGAGTGATGACAAATCCCTCCCCAAGCAGCGCCGCAAGGAACTGCAGATCGAGCATGCGGCCCACGCCAGCGCCGAGGCGGGGCTGCTGAAGCTGGCGGACAAGATCGCGAACCTGCGCTCGCTCCTCGTGAACCCGCCGCCAACCTGGGGCGCGGAGCGGGTGGCGGCGTATTTTGCCTGGGCCCAGCGTGTGGTCGACGCGCTGCCGGCGAAGGACGCCGCGTTGTTCGCGGAGTTCTCGCGGGTGCAGCAGGCCTTTGCGGCGCGGAGATAAAGCACGGAGGGGTGAGCCTTCGGTTTGGCGGGGCGGGAAGGCTGCGAAGCGGCTTCAGGGCGGCGGCGAGCTTCAAGGTGGCCATGCGAAGAGTGGCGGGCGTCAGCTCTGTTCGTGCCCGCTATCCGGATACATGCAGGCGCATCGTTGCCGGGGGCGGCTCGCCTGGCTTCAGCAGTGCCTCGACTCTTGCCTTCGATTCGTCCAGGATCCGGTAGTATTCATCCCAGGGAAAGGGGCCGGTGCCCTTTCGCAGACTGGCTTTCAGAGCGAGCACATTCACCGTGAGCTGGTTGTAGGGAGACCGTGGATCATTGCGCATGGGCTCGCCTTCCGAATGGACGCCCAGCTCACTGGAAGGGACCCATCCACGGCCGGGAAACCGCTCTTCCAAGTCCGCGATCGAGTTCCGAAGCCATTCCTCGATGCCAGTGTAGCTCCGTGCAATGTCGGCGATCACGCCATCCGTCTGCACGGGCACGAGACCGGCGCTCCCCTCGGCGGCAAGCTCGGCAAATCCTGGTTCACGAAACGATAGACGGACTCGAAAGAGGGGGATGTCTTCGGGCGGGGCTCGGTAGAAAGCAGCATCGATATACAATTCCGGGTCCTTATGGATAAGAATCCACTTGGGGCGGGCGTTGACCATCACCGTCGTTCGATCGGCGTCACCAAACTGGAGGTCGAGATCGAGCACGAGCCGGTAGGCGATGTCTTTGTCGCCGCTGACGAGCGACCCGGAGACCTCGAAAACGGGATAAGCGGGGCCGTAATACATCACCCACTTCGCGTCCGGAGGAGACAGTAGCTCACCGATTTCCAGAGCCGTCAGCCACGACGGCGCGAAAGATTCTTCGTCGATCGGCGCATCCGACCATCTTCGTTGATGTGGCTGGTAGAACCGGGCGGTGGTGACGGACTCGAGCCTGAGAACCTCTTCGAATTCCACCCCGGAGCCCCCAGCATAAGCCCCGGGAACAAACTGGAACCCGCCTGCCGCCGAACGAGCAGAAAGATACCCCACGTCTTGGGGCAATACGATGACCGGTCGGCCAACAACCGGATGCAATTGAAAGCCCGTGGCGCTCCCTACCGTTGCAAGCAGACCGAGGGCGGCGATTGTGACCCATCCACGCGCATCCATTAGGAGCGATCTCTCCCGTATTGGAAACCAAAGGTCAATCCGATCTCCTGCCGCCCCGGGTTGCACAGCCTTCGGAGCAGTCTTGCCGACCCTCATTGGTGGCACTTCGAATCCGCGGTTTGCTCCATCTCCCGTCGCTCCACCGGCTGGGACGAAAGACACCGCGGTGGGGCCGCTCCGCCCGAAATATCTAAATTCAACCTTTGATCCCTTGCGCCGAGACCCTTGCGGAGGACCTTGCGCGGAGACCGAGGACCGAGCTGACGGTTCGGCGTCCTTGCCACCTCCCGTGCAGCGTCGTTTGGGCTGGCGTCCCTCAGGGCTGCGCCGATGAGATTGGACGGATGAAGGCCGAGGTCGTGCACAAGGAGCGTTTTCGGCGGCCGACGCTGCCCGAGGCGCCGGCGCGACTGCGGCCGGTGTTCGAGGATTTTCATCTCCTGACGACAGCAGGGCGGTATGAGTATCCACGGCATCAGCACGGGAACTACGAGTTGATCCTGGTGGAGCGAGGACCCTATCGATGCGAACTGAACGGGGCGGAGCTGGAGCTGGCGATGGGGGCGCTGCTGGTGGTGAAGCCGGGGGACTGGCATGCGGACCATTTCCGCGCGGGGCAACGGCACTATGTGCTGCACTTTCGGCTTTTGCCGGCGGAGGCGGCGGGGCTGTCTCCGCGCTTGTTTCATGAACGGGTGAGGGCGGAGGAGCAGGTGATTCGCGGGGAGCACGGGGAGAACGCGGTCTTTCTCGAGGAGCTGAGGCGGGAGGCGGAAGGCGCGCAGGCGTTTGCGGGGGCGGTGCAGGATGCGCTCCTCGAGGCGCTCTTCTGGCGCGTGGTGCGGCACCTGACGCCGAGCGGGCTGAGTCCGGAGATGGTGCGCCTGCCAAAGGCGGAGGCGAAGCGGGCGGAGCTCGCGGCGGCGTTCGCGGAATGGGTCGAGCGGCGGGGCGACGTGGGTGACGTGGCGGCGGCGCTGGCGATCAGCGCGCGGCAGCTGGCGAACCGTTGCCAGGCGGCCTTTGGGGAGTCACCCGCCCGTCTCTTGGCGGAGTTCAAGGTGCGCCGGGCGGAGGAGCTGTTGCGCCACCGGGACCTGCGCGTGCAGGAGGTGAGCGACCGTCTCGGCTTCGCCAACCCGTTTCACTTTTCGCGGGTCTTCAAGCGGCTGCGGGGCCAGCCGCCGAGCGCGGTGGTGCGGCGTGGGACGGACTGAGGGAGCGCGCGCGCGTCAGTCCCGAAGCTGACTCCACCAGTGGAGGTAGGCGTAGAGGACGTGCTTGCCGCGCATCGTCTGGCGGGGGGTAAACTCGGCGTTGGCCCAGGAGTAGCGGGTGTTGAAGTGGGCCTCCTGGTGGGGCCAGCCGCCCTCGTCCCAAGCAGGGTAGCCTCGGTCAGAGAACCAGCGGGGGTTGCTGCCGTTGTGCTGCATGCCCCACGGGTCGAGGTTGTTGTAGGGGGTGTGGCCGGGGTGGAGGCCGGGGACGCCGTCGTTGCGGCCGCTGGTGTAGCAGTTGACGATGTGACGGGAACCGAGGCCGGTCATCTCGACGATGTTGGAGGGGTTGCGGCCGAGGCTCCAATCGGCCTCGAGGATCATCGCGCGGGCGAGCGCAGTGCGTTCGGTGGGGTCGGTGCTGAGGGCGTGGGCGAGCGCGACGAGCTGAAGGTTTTGCGGGGTCTGCCAGTGCACGACATCGGTGGAGCGGCGGGAAGGGCGTGCCTCCATCGCGGCGAGATGGTCAGCCTGGACCTGCTGGCGGAGGGCCTCGTGCATGCGCCGGGCGAGAGCGGGATAGCGGATCTCGCGGTCGGACAGGAGATACGCCGCGGTGGCCCAGCTCTGGTCCCAGCCGCGGCGGTGGCGAATCTTCGCGAGTCCATCGCGCACGACGCTGTCGGCCTCGAGGGCGTCCTCCCACTCGACCTCGCCGGTGAGGGCGAAGAGGTAGGCGGCGGCGAGCATGCGAAAGTCGCGCCCACGCATGACGGAGTCTCCG
>JBKHAU010000278.1:0-4289 GCA_046542725.1 Opitutales bacterium | reverse complement strand
TCCACTTGGACATGATCCCAAAGGACGGCGTCCAGCCCGGCGAAGCAAGGCACGAAGGCAATCGCCTCCCGCGCACCGGCGCGCCGAGAAAAAAAGCGCTTGCCAGCGAGTCGCCCAACGCGTTCCTTCGCCCCTTTTTCCTGCCGGATTAGCTCAGTTGGTAGAGCAGAAGACTCTTAATCTTTTGGTCCAGGGTTCGAATCCCTGATCCGGTACCATTTTTCCCCTCGCGAAGCGTCTCCCACCGGGATTCCGGAGCCGACCGTCTACCTCTTTGTCCCGCCCTCCGGCTGCACGGAGTCCGTCTTACGGTAAGCCATCTGGTGCCCTTGCGCACAAATTCGAGGCGTAATTGTTTGTCGGCGAAAACCCGCCGTCATGCCCGACTCGAGCCTCACGTTTGACTTCACCCTCCTCCGCATGCTGCGGAAGCGGCAAAACCTGACGATCGAGCAGGTCTCGGCGCGCAGTGGGGTCTCGCCGGGGGTGGTCTCGAAACTCGAGCGCAACCAGAGTGTCGCCGAACTCGACACCCTCTACCGCATCGCCCGCGTTTTCGGGATGAGCACGGCGGATCTCTTGCGCATGGCGGAGTCGCCCTTTGCCCATCGTGCGAAGGCGACGACCGATGAGGCCGAAGGCTTTCGCTTTCGCCGGGTCCGCTACGCCAACGCCCTCGCGATGGAAGTGACGGCGCCGGTTGGGGCCCACCTCTCCCGTCCCGAGGTCCACCGCAACGACCTCGAACTCTGTTGGGTCCTTGAAGGCGAGCTGCGCATCGAGCTTCCCCACGAGACCTGCGAGCTGGCGACCGGCGAGAGCCTGCAGTTCGACGCCATCCTCGAGCACACCTACGAAGCCCTGAGTGACTGCCGCTTTCTCCTCCTTCACTTGCGCAAAGAGGACCGCTACTGAGGCCTCCGTCCCGATCCCCCGCCCCACCCGACCGAACCTTTCCCATGATCGACCTCAGCTCCGCCCCCTCCCTCAGCGACCTCGAAGGCGCCCTCGAGCGCTGCTTCGCTCTCGCCAAGACCAAGATTCAGTCCCTCGACGCGCGCTACGACGAATCGAAGGGCTCGCCCGTCTACACCGTCGACGGCCAGTATACGACACGCGGCTGGACGGAATGGACCGAGGGCTTCCGCTATGGCATCGCGATCCTCCACTTCGACGCCACGGGCGACGAGGCCAGCCTCGAGTCCGGGCGAAGCAAGACAGTTGCACGCATGGCGAGCCACGTGAGCCACATCGGCGTGCACGATCACGGTTTCAACAACCTCTCGACCTACGGCAACCTGCGTCGCCTCATGCTCGAGGGGCGCATCCCGGCCGACGAGTGGGAACGCCACTTTTACGAGCTCGCGATCAAGGTCTCGGGTGCGGTCCAGGCCGCGCGCTGGACCGAGCGCCAGGGCGGTGGCTTCATTCACAGCTTCAACGGGCCGCATTCGCTCTTCGTCGATACGATCCGCTCGTGTCGCATCCTGATGGTGGCGCACCGCCTCGGCCACGTTCTCATGGGCGAGGGGGACCAGCCGATCAACCTCCTCAAGCGCGCCCTCCAACACATCGACTCCACGGCGCGGTTCAACGTCTTCTACGGCGAGGGCCGGGACCGCTACGACGTGCGCGGCCGCACCGCCCACGAGGCCATCTTCAACACCAAGGACGGCGCCTTTCGCTGCCCCAACGCGCAGCAGGGCTACACCGGCTTCAGCACGTGGACCCGTGGCCAAGCCTGGGCGACCTGCGGCTTCGCCGAAGAACTCGAGCTGCTCGACGCGATGGACGCGAAGGACTTCGAGCCTTTCGGCGGCAAGGAGCACTGGCGCGGCGTCATGGAGAAGGCCGCCCTCGCGGTGGCCGACAACTTCATCGAGAATACGCCAACCGACGGCATTTCCTACTGGGACCAGGGCGCGCCCAACCTGCACAAGCTGGGCGACTACCTCGACCGCCCGGCCGAGCCCTTCAACGACCACGAGCCGGTCGACAGCACGGCCTCGGCGATCACCGCCCAGGGCCTCTTCCGTCTCGCCCGCTACCTCGAGGCCAACGGCCGCGCCGATGAGGCCAAGCGCTACGAGACCGCCGCCCTCGTCACCACCAAGGCGCTCCTCAGCGACACCTACCTTTCCCTCGAGGACTCCCACCAGGGCCTGCTCCTGCACAGCATCTACCACGAGCCCAATGGATGGGACAAGGTCCCGCACGGCCGCAAGGTGGCCGCCGGCGAGTCCTCCATGTGGGGTGACTACCACCTCATGGAACTCGCCGTCTACCTCCAGCGTCAGCTCAAGGAAGACGCGCCTTACTACACCTTCTGGGCATGAGCATGGACACCCTCGACCGGTGTGCCATCCACACCATCACGACGAAGCACTGGGACCTCGCCACCGCCTGCGAAAAATACGCCGCCGCCGGCGTGAAGGGCCTCGGAGTCTGGCGTCAATGGCTCGACGGCCGCCCTCTCGACGAGTCGCGCAAGGTGATTGACGAACACGGCCTCACCGCCGTCTCCCTCGTGCGCGGCGGCTTCTTCACCGCGGCGAGCGCCGACGAGCGCCAGAAGGCGGTCGACGAGAACAAGCGCTGCCTCGACGAGGCCGCCGCGATCGGCGCCGGACAGGTCGTGCTCGTCTGCGGGGCCTCCCCCGCGATCAAGCTGCCCGAGGCGCGCAAGCACATTCAGGACGGCCTCGCCGCCTGTCTCGACCACGCCGCCGCGCGCGGCGTGAAGCTCGCCATCGAGCCCCTCCACCCGATGTATGCCGACTGCCGCAGCGCGGTGAACACGATCGGCCACGCCAACGACCTCATCGACCAGGTCGGCGAAGAGTGGGTCGGGATCGCGGTCGACGTCTACCACGTCTGGTGGGACTGGAACCTCGAGCGGGAAATCGCCCGCGCCGGCCGGCGCATCTGCGGCTTTCACGTCTGCGACTGGCGCACCCCCACGGTCGATTTCCTCAACGACCGCGGCCTCATGGGCGAGGGCTGCATCGACATCCCCTACATCCGCGGCCTGGTCGAAAAGGCCGGCTTCGACGGCTTCAACGAAGTCGAGATCTTCTCCGACCGCCTCTGGGCGCGGGACCCCGACACCTACCTCGCCGACCTCACCCGCGCCTATCGGGAGTGCGTTTAGAAGTGTTTCTGTTCTCGGTTCCCGGTTTTCCGTTCTCCGTTCCCGGTTCTCCGTTTTCAGTTCCCTTTTTCCGGTTCACTTTCGAGCCCATGAGTACAATCAAGCGATTCGAAGACATCCAGTCCTGGCAGGAAGCTCGCGAGCTCGCGGCCGCTGTCTATCGCCTCTGCGACGAGGGGCGGTTGGCGAGGGATTTCGGATTACGGGACCAGATTCGGCGCTCGGCTGTATCCATTCAGTCGAACATTGCGGAGGGCTTCGGGCGCGAAGCAAGCAAGGAGTTCGTCCGCTTCCTCCGCATCGCGAGAGGCTCGGCCTGCGAGTTTCGTTCGCAGCTCTACAACCTTCTCGATGCCGGCTACATCGACGAAGCCTCCTTTGCGAACCTGAGCGCACAGGCCGAGAAGACGGAACGCCTCATCGGGGGCTTCATCTATTACCTCGAAGGTCGCAACTCCCCTTAACTGACAAACCGAAAACCGAAAACCGACCAACTCTCCAGTTACAATGACCGAACACCGCGTAGGCATCATCATGAACGGCGTCACCGGACGCATGGGTACCAACCAGCACCTCATGCGTTCGATCGTCGAAATCATCCAACAGGGCGGTGTGCCCGTCTCCCCCACCGAGACGATCATGCCCGATCCGATTCTCGTCGGCCGCAACGAGGTGAAGCTGAAGAAGCTCGCCGCCCGCTCCGGTATCGAGAAATACACGACAGACCTCGACAGCGTGATGGGCGACGACGCCTACAGCGTCTACTTCGACGCCCAGAGCACGCTGCGCCGGGCCGACGCGGTGAAGGCCGCGGCCACCGCCGGCAAGCACGTCTACTGCGAGAAGCCCACCGCCATCGACACCGAGACGGCCTACGAGCTGTATGAGTTTTGCCGCGCCAAGGGCGTGAAGAACGGCGTCGTGCAGGACAAGCTCTGGCTTCCCGGCCTGATCAAGCTCCAACGCGCGATCGAGAAGGGCTTTTTCGGCCGCATCTTTTCCGTCACCGGCGAGTTCGGCTACTGGGTCTTCGAGGGCGACACCGTGCCCGCCCAGCGACCCTCGTGGAACTACCGCAAGGAGGACGGCGGCGGCATGATCATCGACATGCTCTGCCACTGGCGCTACGTCCTCGACA
>JBKHAU010000277.1:0-4317 GCA_046542725.1 Opitutales bacterium | reverse complement strand
ATTGCCACCCACCAGCGTGTTTCCGTGAATCCGGGAATCGTTGTCCAAGTCTTCAAAGACCACGACGCCGTAGTCTCCTATTAGGCCCGCATAAACAGGAGCTGCCGCGAATTTGATGGCCCCGACAAGTCCAGCTTTGAGACAAAATTGCGATAGTTTCATGATAGAACCCACATGACAGAATTACTCGGAAAAAGACGCCAAAGGTGACAGCAAGCGTCATGACAGGTTCACAATGCTCTGGGAAAATTACTTATCTGTCGATAAAGAAAATTCTCCATCCGTTGAAATTTTCGTTACCTTCCAAAAGGAATCGGTCGGCCGCCCTCCGCCGCTTGACAGATCCGCACCGCCTGCCACCCCTTTCCCCTTCCCGCTCCGCCGCCCGCCCGCACACTCACCCTCCCCATGGCCAAGCTCTACTTCTACTATTCGGCGATGAATGCGGGGAAGACGACGATGCTCCTGCAGAGCGCCTACAACTACGAGGAGCGGGGCATGCGCACGATCTTGCTGACGCCGGCGATCGACGAGCGGGGCGGGCGGGGGCGGATCCGCTCGCGCATCGGACTGGAGGCGCCGGCGACGCCCTATGATGCCGCGCTCGACCTCGCGGTCTTCGTCCGCGCAGAGGCGGCGGAGGCTCGTGTCCACTGCGTGCTCGTCGACGAGGCGCAGTTCCTCACCCGGGCGCAGGTGGAGCAGCTCTCCGATCTGGCCGACTTCGACGACATCCCGGTGCTCTGCTACGGGCTGCGGACGGACTTTCGCGGCGAACTCTTCGAGGGCAGCCGCCACCTCCTTGCCTGGGCCGACGACATCAACGAGATCAAGACGATGTGTCCCTCCGGCCGGAAGGCCACGATGGTCCTGCGCGTGGCGGATGATGGCACCGTCCTGCGCGAGGGCGACCAGATCGAGATCGGGGGCAACGAGCGCTATGTCTCGGTCTGCCGGCGCTATTTCAAGGAAGGCCGCATCCGCTGACCCGGCCCGCGTTTGACCCCACTCCCCACTTGCACCGGGCGCGGGCGCACACCTAGCTTGGGCGCATGCTGGAAACTTTGACCGACCGCCTCGGCGGCGCCCTGCGCAACCTGCGGGGCCAGGGCAAGCTCTCGGAGGAGAACATGGCCGAGGCATTGCAGGAGGTGCGTAAGGCGCTCCTCGCGGCCGACGTACATTTCCGCGTGGCGCGCGACTTCGTCAAGCGGGTCCAGGACGAGGCGAGCGGGCAGGAGGTGCTCAAGTCCGTCACGCCCGGCCAGATGGTCGTGAAGATCATCCACGACGAGCTCGTCAAGCTACTCGGCGAGGGTTCGACCGCGCTCACCGAGAAGAAGCCCCTGCGCGTCCTCCTTCTCGGCCTGCAGGGCTCGGGCAAGACGACAATGGCGGGCAAGCTCGCCCTCCACCTGCGCAAGAAGGGCTACACCCCGGCCCTCATTGCCTGTGACGTCTACCGCCCCGCTGCGATTGACCAGCTCGAGTCCATCGCGAAGGACAACGACTTTCTCTTCTACGCCGACCGGGGGACGAAGGACGTCGACAAGATCGGCCGCCAGGGCTGGGACTGGGCGAAGAAGCAGGGCGCCGACCTCATCATCTTCGACACCGCTGGCCGCCTCCAGATCGACGAGGAGATGGTCGCGGAGGTCGCCCGCCTGAAGGACATCGTCCTGCCCGACGAAACCCTCCTCGTGGGCGACGCCGCCCTCGGCCAAGAGGCGGTCAACGTGGCGAAGACCTTTCACGAGTCGGTCCCGCTCACGGGTATCGCCTTGACCAAGCTCGACGGCGACACGCGCGGGGGCGCGGCCCTCAGCATGAAGGCCATCACGGGCGTCCCGATCAAGCTCCTCGGCACGGGCGAGAAGGTGGGCGACCTCGAGGTCTTTCATCCCGACCGCCTCGCCCAGCGCATCCTCGGGATGGGCGACGTCGTCTCCCTCGTCGAAAAGGCCCAGGAGGCGGTCGACGAAAAGGACGCCGCACGCATGGCGGAGAAGCTCCAGCGCGCCGATTTCAACTTCGAGGACTTCCTCGGGCAGATGCAGGCGATGAAGAAGATGGGGCCGCTCGGTGGCCTGATGAAGATGATGCCCGGGATGAGCGGCGTCGAGGTGGGCGAAAAGGAGGAAAAGAAGCTCAAGCACACCGAGGCCCTCATCCTCTCGATGACGCCGAAGGAGCGGCAGAACCCCAACATTCTCAACGGCTCGCGCCGTGCCCGCATCGCGCGCGGGGCCGGCCTCGAGATCCGCGACCTCAACGCCCTCATCAAGCAGTTCTCCCAGATGAAGAAGATGATGAAGATGATGCGCGGCGGAAAAGGGAAAAAGATGATGAAGGCGATGGGGAAAAAGGGCGGCATGCCGGGCGGCGACTTCCCCGACCTCGGCGGCCTCGGCGGCGCGGGCGGCGGCGGACTCGGCGGGCTGGGCAAGCTGCCCCGCTTTTAGCCCGGCATTGGCCCTGCTTGCAGGCTTGCAGACGAGGTCGGCGAACGTGACGTTTTCTCCGCATGCACAAGGCTCTCCCGTTTCTCTTCCTCGCGCTCTGCCTCCTCGCCGTTTCCGGCTGCGAGACGACCAGCTCCAGAGGCACCAACCTGCCGACCGACTGGGTGTCCTTCACCGGCACCGTCGAGTGGGTGCCCAAGAACCGCGGCTTCTGGGGAATCCGTTCGGAGCAATTCGGCCGCCTCAATACCCTGCGTTTGCCGGAGGATATGAAGCAGAACGGCCTTCGCGTGCGCGGCGAGGTGCTTCTCAAGCCCCAAGTCCACAGCGCGCGCGACTGGGGCACGGTAGCCGAGGTGCGCAACCTCGAGACGCTGGACTGAGCGGCGCCCCTCCTTTTTGGAGCGCCCGTCTCCTCAAGGCACAAGAAGGCCCGCGATGGCCGCGCTGGAGAGATTGGCAAGGGTCCCGGCGAGGACCGCGCGCAGGCCAAGTTGGGCGATTTCACCGCGCCGCCGGGGAACAAGGCTGCCGAGCCCGCCGAGGAGAATGGCGATGGAGGAGAAGTTCGCGAAGCCGCAGAGGGCAAAGGTGAGGATGGCGGCCGAACGTGTCCCCAGCTGCTCCTCCACTCCGGCAAACTGGACAAAGGCGACGAACTCGTTGAGAACGAGCTTCTGTCCGATGAGTGATCCGCCGAGGACCGACTCGCTCCAGGGCAGCCCAAGCAGCCAGGCGACCGGGCTGAAGAGATAGCCCAGGAGCAACTGCAGGCTCAGGCCCTCGTAGCCCGCCAGTCCGCCGACCCAGGCAAGGGCCCCGTTGATCAGGGCGATGAGGCCGATGAAGGCGATGAGCATGGCACCGACATTGAGGGCGAGCTTGAGCCCGTCCCCCGCCCCCTGCGCGGCCGCATCGAAGACATTGACCGGCGCGCCCTCGGTGTCCTCCGCGAGCTTGCTGTTGTCCGGCGTCTCGGTCTCGGGGATGAGCAGTTTGGCAAAAAGCAGCCCCGCCGGCGCGGCCATGAAACAGGCCGCCAGGAGGAAGCGCAGCTCCACCCCCATCGCGGCATAACCCGCCAGCACGCTGCCCGCAATCGAGGCCAACCCGCCCACCATGACGGCAAAAAACTCCGAGCGCGTCATGCGCCCGAGATAGGGTTTGATTGCGAGTGGCGCCTCCGTCTGCCCGACAAAGATGTTCGCCGTCGCGCTGAGCGACTCCGCCCGGCTCGTGCCGAGCAGCCGACGGATGCCACCCCCAATGACGGCGACGATGAACGGCATGACCCGCAGGTAGTAGAGCACCGAGATGAGCGCGGAGAAGAAGATGATGACGGGCAACACCTTGAAAGCGAAGAGGAAGCCGAAACTCAGCGAAGGATCGGTGAGCCCTCCGAAGACAAAGCTGATGCCCTCGTCGCCAAAGGCGATGATCGCCGCCACCACGTCCGAGAGCCACTCGAGGGCGGCCTTGCCCGCCGGCACGTAGAGGACGAGGCCCCCGAAGCCGAATTGGATGGCCATCGCCCCGCCCACGGTCCGCCAGTTCACATCCTTGCGGGAAGTCGAGCAGAGCCAAGCCACGCCGATGAGAACCACATATCCCAACAAGGAAACCAGCACCATGGCGCCGCAGCGTGGCGCTCGCCTCCCTCCAAAGCAAGCGCCCGCGTGACGAAATCGCGGCACCTGGCGCCAGGCGCTCAGTCCGCCAGGCCCGTCGGCAGGCCATCGAGCGAGACCGCATTCTTTTCCCGCCAGTAGGCGCGCACGCCGGCGTCGCCCTTCGCCTCGGCCCACTTGCGCAGGGTCGGGCGCTCGCCCTTGAGCTCCATCTCCGGCACCGCAAA
>JBKHAU010000276.1:0-4344 GCA_046542725.1 Opitutales bacterium | reverse complement strand
TTTCATCGCGGCCAATTCCCCTTTTCAAGCTCCAAACTTCCCCCACTTTCGCTCCCCGGGGCACGCCAGACAGGTCCCATTGTCGCTGTCGCACACAGGTTCCCTGCCTATCGCCGGTCAGCCGCCCCGGGGAGCTCCTTTTTCTCCGCCCTCTCCATCGCAGGATGTCCTCCGTCCCTTTTCGCCTGAACGCGGCCTCTCCTGCTGGCGAATACCTTGGCAGATTCCGCCTTGTGGAGAAATGGTCAGCGTTTTCTTCCGTACAATGAGATGTCGATCGATCCGCCTTCCAAGCGGGTTTTCTGCTTCAACCTCGGGCGCGAATTGGAAACGCTTCTTCCTTGACGCTCCCCGGCCCACTCTCGATCCCCCCGGGTCACCGCTGACATGAAATTTCTTCACACCGCCGACTGGCAACTCGGCAAGCCCTTTGCCCGCATCCGCGACGATCAGAAGCGCGCCCGCGTGCGCCATGCCCGCCTCGCGGCAATCCACCGCCTCGGCGCGGTCGCGCGCGAGACCGGCGCCGAGTGCATCCTCGTCGCGGGCGACCTTTTCGACTCCCCCAGCGCCGACAAGGCGACGGTGTCCGCCGCCTGCAGCGCGATTGGCCAGCTCGGGCTGCCCGTCTACGCCATCCCCGGCAACCACGACCACGGCGGGCCCGGCAGCGTCTGGACGCAGCCTTTTTTCCTTCGTGAACAAGCCGCCCTCGCCCCGAACCTGCACGTCCTCCTCACGCCCGCACCGGTTGAAATCGAGGGCGCGGTTCTCCTCCCCTGCCCTCTCGTGCGGCGCAGCGCGGTGAGCGATCCGACCGCGTGGCTGCGCGCTCCCGCCGTCTTCGCCGGGCTCCCCGCCGACCGGCCCCGGCTCGTCCTCGCGCACGGCAGCACGCAGGCCTTTTCGAGTCCTTGGGAAGACGACGAGGAAGAAGGCGCGGCGGGGAACCTGCTCGACCTTTCCCGCCTTCCCGGGGACGAGATTGACTACCTCGCCCTTGGCGACTGGCACGGCACCCGCGAGGTCACGCCCAAGGCCTGGTTTGCCGGCACGCCCGAGCTCGACCGTTTTCCCAAGGGCGGTGATCACGACCCCGGCAACGTGCTCCTCGTCGAGGTCGCGCGCGGCCAGCCGCCCGTCGTCACGAGGCACTCCACGGCCGAGCTGCGATGGAACGAGCTGGCCTTCGACTTCGCCGCCGACGATGCCCTCGCCGAGTTTCAGAGCCGTCTCAGCGCCCTTCTCGGCCAGCGGGCCCACGAGGACCTCCTCCGCCTCCACCTCACCGGTTCGCTTGGGATCGCCGCCGCCACCCGACTCGATGAGCTTCTCGAGTCGCTCGAGGCCCGCCTCCTTCGCCTCAAGCTGTCCAACCAGACCCGTGTCGCCCCCAGCGAGGCCGAGATCGCCGCCCTCACCGAGCGCGCTGCTGACCCGCTCATCGCCCGCGTCGCGCGCGCCCTCGTCGAGCAAGCGGCCGGTGACGACGAAGAGGCCCTGACCGCCCGCGTTGCCCTGCGCGAACTCCACGCCACCTGCGAGGAGGAGGTCGCCTCGTGAAACTGCTCTCCGCCACCCTGCGGCACTACCGCGTGCATCGCGATGTCACGGTCGAATTCGACCCCTCGCGCACCCTCCTCGGCGGCCCCAACGAGGCGGGCAAAAGCACTTTCATCGAGGGCATCCACCGCGCCCTGTTCCTCAAGGCCCGGGGCACCGGCGCAGTCCACAAGGCGATGTCCTCGAGCCTCCATGGCGGCCACCCCGAGGTTGAGGTCCGCTTCGAGGCCGGTGGCCGAGAGTTCACCGTGCGCAAGCGCTTCAGTGGCCAGAGTGGCACCACCCAACTGGTTGAGAGCGGCGGCCAGACCTGGCAGGGCGAGGAGGCCGAGGAGCGGCTCACCCGCGTCCTTGGCAGCGAGGAGGTGGCCGGCCGCGCCACCGCCAGCAAGATCGACGACCAGTGGGCCCACCTCTGGGTCTGGCAGGGCATGGCCGGCGCCGATCCTGCTGCTCACCTCGTCTCCCGTCAGGACGACCTCCTCCAGCAGCTCCAGGAGGTCGGCGGGAGCGTCGCCCTGCAGTCCGCCCTCGACGGCCGGGTCGCAGCCGCCTTCGCCCGCGCCCGCGAGGAGGTCTTCGTGAAGGCGGGCAATGCCCGTGCCGGCTCCGACCTCGACCGCGCCCGCAAGGAACTCGACGCCGCCCAGTCCGCCCGCGACCACGCCGCCCAGCGGCTCGCCCAGCTCGACGACGCCCTCGCCGGCTTCGAGCACGCCGAGGCTACCCTCCTCCGCACCGAAGCGGAACGGAGCCAGCTCGCCACCCAGCGCGACTCCTTGCATCGGCGCGAAGCGGCCATCGAAACGCTGCGACGGCGCGAGGAGACGCAGCAGCGCGCGCTCGCCGCCGCCATCGAAAAGCGCTCCATCCTCGAGTCAGCCGAGGAGACGATCGAGGGGCTGCGCGCCCAATTGACCGATCTCACCCGCTCCCTCGCCCCGAAAGAGGCGGGACGGCAACGCGCTGAGGCGGAGTTGGCAACGCTCCGCGAGCGCCTCGCCACCGCCGAACAGGCCCTGGAGGCCGCCCGTGGCAGCGTGCGCGAGGCCCGTCTTCGCGCCGATCTCGCGGCTGCCTACGTCGGAGTCTTTGAGCTGCGCGCGCGCCAGGAGGCGATCACCCAACGCCTCGAACGGATCCGCTCTCTCCAAGTCGACGTCGCCGAGCGCACTCGCCAGCTGCACTCGCTGCCCGCCCTCGACCGCAAGCGTCTCGGGCAGTTGCAGACTCTCGAAGGCAAGCTCGCCCAGGCCCGTGCCGCCCTCGAGGCGATGGCTGCCGGGGTCGAAATCCTCAACGCCGATGCACCCGTGCGGATCGGCGAACAAGCCGTCGAGGCCGGCGCCAGCCGCACCCTTACCGAGCCCACCCTCATCGCCGTCGGCGACAACGTCACCCTGCGCATCCATCCCGGCGGCGGCGACCGCCTCGAAGCCGCCCGCGAAAAGGTGCGTTCCCTCCACGAGCAGCTGCAGGAAGCCCTCGACGCCGCCGGCATCGACTCGCTCGAGCAGGCCGCGCAGACCGTCGCCTCCCGCGAACACCTTCTGGCCGAGGCCGAGAAGGCCCGCGCCTCCCTCACCGAACTCGACCCCGAGGAGACTGAGCGCACCGCCACCGCGATCGCCCACGATCTCACTGCGGCGGAGGCCGAGGTGTCACGTCGCCGCACCCGGCTCGACCGTTTCAGCGCCCCGGAGTCGCTCGAGGCCGCCAAGGTCCAGCGACACGAAACCGCCGAGGCGGTGCTGCGAACCGAGGAAGCCGAGCAGGCCGCCCGCGCCCGTCACGATGCCCTCCGCCAGAGCCTCGCCCTGCGCGAAAAGGAGCTGGAGAGAGCGCGCGCCGGTATCGAGCAGGCCCGCCAGAAGCAGACCGATCTCGGGGCCCGCCTCGACCAACTCCTCGAGATCCACGGGGGCGACGACGCCCGCGCCCGCGCCCTCAGCGACACGCGCCAGGCCCTCGCCACCGCCGAGAGCGCCCTCGCCTCGACCCGCGCGGAAGTCGCGCAGCATCAGCCCGATTCCCTTCCCGCCGACCAGGAGCGCCACGAGCGCGCTCGCGAGGAGAACCAGCGTCAGCGCGAAGAGGCGCAGACGCAGCGCGCGGTCCACCAGACCGCCCTCCAATCCGACGGCGCCGAAGACCCCCGCCTCGCCCTCGCCGAGACCGAGGCCCGTCTCCACGCAGCCCGCGAACACCATGCCGCGGTCAACCGCAAGGCCGCCGCCCTCGCCCTCATCGACGACCTCTTCCAGCGCGAACAACGCGCCCTCGCCGACCGCTTTTCCCTCCCTCTTGCGGACAAGATCTCCGGCTACCTCCAATGTCTTTTCGGCCCCGACGCGCGCGCCCTCGTCAGCTTCGAGGACAACGCTTTCAAGGCGATCGAGCTCGTGCGCGCCGGCCCCGGCGGCGCCCTCCCCTTCGACCTCCTCAGCGGCGGCGCCAAGGAACAGGTCGCCGCCGCCGTGCGCCTCGCCATCGCTGAACTCCTTGCCGCTGAACACGGCGGCTCACTCCCCGTCGTCTTCGACGACGCTTTCGCCTACTCCGACCCCGCCCGCGTCCAGATCCTCCAGGGTATGCTCGACCGCGCCGCGCGCCGCGGCCTCCAGATCATTGTCCTCTCCTGCAACCCCTCCGATTACGTCACCCTCGGCGCCCGCCAGGTCAGCCTCGCTCACACGCCGACCACCGCCGCGGTTTCACCTCCACCCGCCTGAACACACCGGCGGACCTGCTCTCCATTCCACCTCCCTCCCGGCGGCAAGG
>JBKHAU010000275.1:0-4348 GCA_046542725.1 Opitutales bacterium | reverse complement strand
CTTCGAGGCGGTCGACAAGGGCCATTCCAAGCGCGGCGGAGAGGCCCTGACCGAGCGAGCCGGTGGCGACTTGGACCCAGTCGCTGCGCGGGGTGGGGTGCCCTTCATACGGGCTGTCGATTTCACGCAGGGAGAGCAGTTCTTCTTCCGAAAGTACGCCCGCGCGATGCATGACGGCCCAGAGAATAGGGGCCGCGTGTCCCTTGGAGAGAATGAAGTGGTCGTTGTCGAGGCGCGTCGGCTGGCTCACGTCGAAGCGCATATGGTCGAAAAAGAGTGTCGCCATGATCTCGGCGCAGGAGAGGCACGAGGTCGGATGACCCGAACCGGCTGCGCTCGTGCTGCGGAGGACATCATGGCGCAACGCATTGGCGAGCGCGGAGAGGTCTTGGAGGGAGGGAGTGGTGGTGGTCATGGCGCGGGGGAGGTGGGCTTTCGCTGCCGCGGCGATGCGCGGGGCAGGTGGAGGCGCGGGCAAGTGGGGATCAAACGCTGTGCCAATCACCGGCGCTCCGCGGGCGAGGAACGGCTCGGGGCCCACTCCTTGGAAAGACGCGCCCGCGTGTCGGGCATGGGCGCGAGGCCGGGGGAAGCCTTGGAAAGAAAGGAAACGCTGCTTCTTCGGACAGAGAGGGGCCCGAGTTCAGTCCAGTTCATGCAAGATGCAATCCCTGGCGGCGGAGTGCCTTGTTGATTGCAGGGCTCAAAACGCTTTTGGCGTGTCTTCACCTTCCCTTGTGTCTCGCTGCACAACGGGAAGGGGCAGCGGATACGGTCGATCAGGGGGCGGCGGGGTGATTCGGCCCGCCGTTTGCGAGAAGTGCTTCGAAGCACATATCATTGTTCACCCTAGCGGTCGCCTGGGTGCACGCGTCTCTCTTGCGTAGCCCGCCAGCGACCAACCTCCAACCTCACTTGAAGGTTTGTTTTATGTCCTACCAGCAAAGCATCTTCCCCGATCACCTGAAGCACCTCCTCGAGGACACCGCGGAGCCGGCCGTCTCTCTTCATCTCCCGATGGAGCGGCGTGGCCCTGAGGTGCGAAAAAATCCCATCGAGCTGAAAAACGCCTTGCGGGAGGCTCGCTCCCTTCTCGAGCAGCGTGGGACCTCTCCAGAGGTCGTGGCGCGGTGTCTCGACCGCGCCGAGGCGCTCGTCGATGACAACGACTTCTGGGAACACCAGAACGCCTCGCTCGCCCTCTTTCTCGGTCCGGACACCTTTCGCCCCTTTGTCCTCCACGTCCCGGTGGAGCGCAGGGTCACCGTGGGGAGTCGATTTACCGTCCTGCCGCTCTTGGCGGAACTGGACCAGACGACGCGCGCGCACGTCTTGGCCCTCAGCGAGAAGGCGGTCTGCTTCTACACCTGGGAGCGAGGCCAGCTCACCCCGGTCGAAGTGGAGGATCTTCCGCCCGACCTCGAGACCGCCCTGCAACTCGACCCTGAGCAAAGCCTGCAGGGTCACATCGCCGCCAACCCCGGCGGTAGCCCGGCTCCGGTGGAGTCTTTCCATGGCCAGGGTGGGGGCAAGGACCAGCGTGTCGCCTATCAGCGGGAGTTTTTTCAAAAGGTCGACGCGGCGATCGCCAAACACCTCCACGGTGACCGCGCCCCCCTCATCCTCGCGACCGTGAAGGAGTCGTTTCACGCGTATGAACGAATCAACAGCCACCCTCGGCTCAGTGACTTTTTCCTCGAGGGGAGCTATGCCCAGCAGGACCAAGCGACGCTCGCCAGAGACCTCGAGGCCGAACTGCAGCGCAGCCATGAGAACCGCGTGCGCGAGGACTTCGCGAAAGCGCGGGAGATCGCCGGCGAGGGCCTCGCCACAGAGGACCCGGCGGAGGTTGCCCGGGCTGCGATGGAGGGTCGCCTCGATCGCCTTTTTGTCACCTGGCCGCCGCCGGCGGTGAGCGGGCGATGGGAGGAAGCGCGCTTTACCGCGGAAATCGATCCATCGCCGAACCCGCAGCATGACGACATGCTGGACCTCGCGGCGGCTGAAACTTGGCGCCGAGGGGGCGAGGTGCATGCAGTGCCCGCTGCGCACTGGCAGGGCGACCACGCCAGTCTCGGCCAA
Organism: Opitutales bacterium; assembly: GCA_046542725.1. Classification (GTDB taxonomy): domain Bacteria; phylum Verrucomicrobiota; class Verrucomicrobiia; order Opitutales; family Oceanipulchritudinaceae; genus CAWVVV01. The sequence continues at coordinate 2,266 of JBKHAU010000275.1, read as the reverse complement.
CTCCGCTGGAAGGATGGGGCCCGCGGTTGATGGGAGAGACACACACCGATTCCCGCACCCCTCCCATCCGCCTCCCGGAGGAGAATGACGCCATTTACCAGGAAGGATTGAAGGAGGCCGTCGCGCTGCTTCACCGTCTTGCCGGGGAGAAAGGTTTCTGGGCCTCCACCGTCGCCCAGGCGAACTACCGCCGCGTCTGGGGCAGGGATAGCCTCATCACCGGATTGGCCGCCCTGCCGCTCGGCGAAGAGGCGCTCAACGAAGCCTTCAAGCAGTCCCTTCGCACCCTCGCACGGCACCAGGGGCCGCACGGGGAGATCCCGAGCAACGTCGATCCCGAGACCCATGAGGTCAGCTACGGCGGGACCGCCGGCCGCGTCGATGCCAACCTCTGGTTTCTCGTCGCGGCGGGCGAATACTGGGGGCACACGAAAGATGATGCCTTGCTCGAGGAACTCGGAGAGGCGATGGAGCGTGTCTGGTTCCTCCTTGGAGCCTGGGAATTCAACAACCGCGGCCTGCTCTACGTGCCCGAGACCGGCGACTGGGCCGACGAGTACTTGCACGAGGGCTACATCCTCTACGACCAGGCGCTCTATCACCAGGCTGGCTGCGTGATGCACGCGAAGCGGCGATTTCTCGAAGAGGAGGAGGGAGCCGAGCAACTCCTTCCCAAGCTGCGCACCCTCCGTGACATGATCGACTCCAATTACTGGTTTGGAGACGACGAAGAGGGCATGAAGGGCATCTATCACCAGCAGCTCTACAACAAGTCGAAGGAGGCCTACGAGTATTGTCACAACCGCTTCTGGCTTCCGTTTTTCACTCCCCGCGGCTACGGCTATCGCTTCGATGCGCTTGCCAACACCCTTGTCTCGCTCCTCGGACTGAGCTGCGACTTTCGCGCGGACCGGGTGGACGACTATATCATGGAGGAGATCTGGGAGGGCTCGCCAAGCCTCTTGCCCGCCTTCCATCCGGTGGTGTGTCCACGCGACGATAACTGGAAGGATTTGCGCATGACGTCCTCCTTCTCTTTCAAGAACCGCCCCCACGAATACCACAACGGCGGGCTCTGGCCGATGATCGCGGGTTTCCACGTGGCGGATCTGGCCAAGCGAGGCAAGACGGACCTCGCGCGTCAGGTCCTCGGCGCCCTGCATCGTGCCAATGCGGCACCGCATGAGGGCACGCCTTGGAGCTTCCCCGAGTACCTCCACGGGTTGACCGGGGAGCCCGGCGGCACTCCTTACCTCGGCTGGAGTGCGGCGGCTGCCGTCATGGGGCATTTCGCCCTCGAAGGACGGCATCTTTTCAACACTCCTGCACCGTATGAATACACCTGAAGTCTTTCTCTTCTGTGATCTCGATCGCACCCTCATCCCCAACGGCAAGGCCCCGGCTTCGCCTTCAGCCGAGGAGCGCTTCCGCCGCTATGTGGAGCGGCCGGAGGTGTTTCTCGGTTATGTCAGCGGACGCGACAAGGGCCTCCTGCAGGACGCGATCCAAGAGTATGACCTGCCCGTGCCGGATGTGGCCGTGGGGGATGTCGGGACGACGATCTACCATCCGCACCAGAATTGGATCCACGACCAGCCGTGGTGGGACCTCATCGCACTGGACTGGAACGGCCATTCCCGCGAGGACCTCGAAGCGCGCCTGTGTGACCTCGAGGGCCTCCGTCTCCAGCCCGAAAAGAAGCAGGGCGCCTTCAAGCTGAGCTTCTTCACGGCCGCCGACGACCGTGCCGCCGAGGCACGCGTGCGCCAAGTTCTTGATGCGATCGAAGGACTGCGCTACACGCTCATTGCGAGCGTCGACGAACTCAACAACGACGGGCTCCTCGACATCCTTCCCGCGCATGCGACGAAATATCATGCCGTGCGCTTCGTCCTCGAAAAATTGAAGGCAGAGGACGACGCGGTGGTCTTCGCGGGGGACAGCGGCAACGACCTGGCCGCCCTCACCAGCGGGCTCCAAGCGGTCCTCGTCGCCAATGCGGCGGAAAATGTGCGCGAGCAAGCCCGGAGGCTCCTCGCGGAACACGGCACCGATCCTGCCCGGCTCTATTTCGCCAAGGGCGACTTCATGGACATGAACGGCAACTACAAAGCCGGCGTGCTCGAAGGGCTGGCGCACTTCCTTCCTCACACGCGCGCATGGATGGGCGCCTGACCCGACCTTCCGTTTCGGTCCGCCGTTGAATCGGCGCGAACACACTCCGGCTCAACGGTTTCCTTTTTCATGTCTCTACCTCCCAGCCACC
>JBKHAU010000274.1:0-4354 GCA_046542725.1 Opitutales bacterium | reverse complement strand
TTGAAGTCGAGCCCGATGCCCTGGGTCTTGGCCCAGTCGATCCAGGTCTGGAAGTGCTTCACCTCGATGGCGTCGCGGTCGACCTTTTGCCCGCCGTTGTCGAGATAGAGGGCGTGCAGGTTGAGGCGGTGCGTGCCGGGGATGAGGCTGTAGGCCTTTTCGAGATCCTGCTGCAGTTCGGCAATCGTCCGCGCGCGGCCCGGATAGTTGCCCGTCGCCATGATGCCGCCGCCGGTCAGCCCGGCGGTGCTTTCGAAACCGTTGACGTCGTCCCCCTGCCAGCAGTGCACGGAGATCGGGGTGGTGGCGAGGCGCTCGAGCGCGCTCTCGGTGTCGACACCGAGCGCCGCATAGGCCTCGCGGGCCAGGGCATAAGAAGCAGTGATGTTGTCCGCCATAAGAAGGAAGTCGTTCAGGGTTGGAAAAAATCTGTCACAAGAAATTGATTACACTCCGCACTCCGCACTCCGCACTCCGCACTCCGCTTTCCTCATTCCTCAACACACTACCACCCGCACGCCGCGCGCACGGATCGCCTCGAGGATCCTGCCCTCGGCCTCCTCATTGGTCACGAGTGTGTCGACGCGCTCCCAGCCGCAAAGCGGAGCGAAGGAGGACCGTCCGATTTTGGTGTGATCGAGGCAGAAGATGACCCGCTGGGCGGAGTTCATCATCGCCTGCTGGGTTTCGACGAGGAGGAGATGCGAGTTCATGATCCCCTCCCCGGTCGCGCCGCCGCCGCCCATGATCGCGATGTCGGCGCGCAGCGAGGTGAAGGCGTGGGTCGCGAGCGGCCCGACCATGACCTGCAGGCGCGGATAGACCACGCCGCCGCTCACCACCACCTCCACGCCGGGGTGGGAAGCGAAGTGGTTCGCGACGGAAAGCGAGTTCGTCACGATGTGGGGCGACTTCACCTCGAGGTGGCAGGCCACCGTGAAGGCGGTCGAGCCGGCATCGACGAAGAGGTTCTGGTTCGGGCCAATGAGCTCGGCACAGGCCCGGCCGAGGCGCTGCTTGGCCTCCTGTTCGACCCGCTCGCGACTGGAGAAAACAAACTCCTCGCGCTCGGGGTGGATGATGCGGGCACCGCCGTGGGTGCGCTTGATGCGTCCCGTCTCGGCGAGGCTCCCGACGTCGCGGCGCACCGTCGAGACGGAGGCCCCGACCTTCGCGGCCAGCTCCTCGAGCGAGGCGATCTCCACCTCGTGGAGGTATTCCTCGATCAGTTGCTGACGGCGCGCTTGCTGCATCGGTGATTCATTTCTGACAGTAAATGGAAGGTTTTGAGAGATTTTGAAACGTTTTGGATTGACCGTGGCAATCTCTTTTCCGATTTCTTGCACCGAACCGACCACCGGATCTTTCCCCATGGCATCTTCCCCTTCCTCGATGACTCGCGCCCAGCTCGAACACCTCGTGCGCCGTTCGGTCTACGAGCGGATGGGCCTCCCGGCGCCGCTGGCGGTCAAGGGCCCGAACCCGCTCGTGGTGAATTCGAGCGCGCGGCACTGCCACCTCACCCAGGAGGCGGTCGAAGCGCTCTTTGGCCCCGGTCATCAGCTCACCCCGATGAAGTGGCTGTATCAGGAGGGGCAATACGCGGCGAAGGAGTCGGTCACCCTCATGGGACCGCGCAGTCGGGTGATCTCGAACCTGCGCATCCTCGGCCCCTGCCGCACCCTCAACCAGGTCGAACTCGCCTTCACCGACGCGCGCTCCCTCGGCTTCGACGTGCCGGTGCGGCTCTCGGGCGACATCGCGGGCACCCCCGGCTGCATGCTGATGGGCCCGGCCGGCTTCTACGAGCTGAGCGAGGGCGTCATCCGCGCCTCCATCCACGTCCACATGTCGCCGGCCGACGCCGAGTTCTACGGCGTGAAGCACAAGGACTACATGAAGCTCCGCGTGCATGGCCCCTGCCAGACGACCTTTGAAAAGATGCTCGTGCGCGTGGACCCGTCCTTCCGCCTCGAGGTCCATCTCGACACCGACGAAGCCAACGCGTGCGGCCTCGGTCCCGATACTTTCTGCGAACTTCTCAAGTAACATCCCCCCACCCGCAATACCATGAGTGAAGCACTCGGCATGATCGAAACCAAAGGCTTTGTCGGCAGCGTCGAAGCCACCGATGCGATGGCGAAAGCCGCCGGCGTCGAAGTCGTCAAACAACTGCCCATCGGCGGCGGTTTTCTTACCATCCTCGTCCGCGGCGACGTGGGCAGCGTGAAGGCGGCGGTCGAAGCCGGCGCCGAAGCCGCGGCCCGCGTGGGCGAACTGATCGCCTCCAACGTCATCGCGCGTCCTCACGCCGATCTCCTCAAACCCTTTGGCATTTAATCGCCCAACTTTTTACGCACATGGCTAGCAAAGCAATCGGACTCATCGAAACCAAGGGCCTCATCTCGCTCATCGAAGCGAGTGACGCCGCCCTCAAATCAGCCGACGTCGTCATGACGGGCTGGGAGAAGGTCGGCAGCGGGCTCGTCACGGGCATCTTCCAAGGCGATGTCGCCTCGGTGAAGGCCGCCATCGAAGCGGGCGCGGAAGCCGCCAGCCGGATCGGCGAAGTCGTCGCCGTGCAGGTCATCGCCCGTCCCCACGACGATCTGGGCAAGCTCGGTTCCTTCCTCCCCTGAGCCCCTCGCGCCCGCCTCCCGCGGGCGGCGCTCCGGCCTTTCCTCTGACATGCGCATCCTCGTTGCCAACCTCGGCTCGACCTCGCTCAAGGGTCAGCTCTTCGACGCCTCGGGCGACGGCCTCGTGAGCCTTGCCCGCGCCGGCTATGAGCGGGTGACCGACTACCGCGCGGCCATCCTCGGCATGCTCGAGGACCTGCGTGAGGGGGGCCACATCGCGGACGCGGGCGAGATCGCGGCGGTCGGTTTCAAGACCGTGCTCGGCCACCAGCTCTCGGGCTGCGTGCCGGCCGACGAGCGTTGCCTGAAAGCGCTGGAGGAGGCCACGAGCCTCGCCCCCGCGCACAATCCGCCCTACGCCACCGGCATCCGGCTCTTTCAGGAGCTCCTGCCCGAAGCGACGCTCGTCGCCTTGTTCGAGACGGCGTTCTACCAGTGGGTGCCGGAAGCGAGTCGCCAGTATGCCGTGCCCAAGGCCTGGCGCGAAGCCGGCGTCGTGCGCCACGGCTTCCATGGCGCGAGTCACAAGTTCATCGGCGAACGCTCGGCCGAGCTCCTCGGGCGCGACGACATCGCCGAGCGCGTGCGCCAGCTCTACCACGGCGGCGGCCAGGAGGCTCCAGAGCGCAAGCCCCTGCGTGTCGTCTCCTGCCACCTCGGCGGGAGCAGCTCGGTCACCGGCATTCGCAACGGCATCGCCATCGGCACGAGCATGGGCCTGAGCCCGCAGAGCGGCCTGCCGCAGAACAATCGGGTGGGGGAACTCGACTCCATGGCCATCCCCTACGTCATGAAAACGCTCGGCCTCGACCTCGCGACCGTCGAGCGCCAGCTGACGAAGGAGTCCGGCCTGCTTGGCCTCTCCGGCGTGAGCAACGATGTGCGCGACATCCGCGAGGCCGCCGCCACCGGCAACGCCGACGCCCAGCTCGCGGTCGACCACCTCGTCGCCCAGATCCGGCATTGGACCGGCGCCTTTGCCTTCCAGATGGGGGGGCTCGACGCCCTCGTCTTCACTGCCGGCATCGGGGAAAACGACGCACCCCTCCGCGCCGCCGTGACCGCCGGTCTCGAGGATCTCGGCATCGTCCTGGACCCTGCCCGCAACGAAGCCCCCGAAAAGGGCGAGCGCCGCCTCTCGACCGACGAGAGCCGCGTCCAGGTCTGGGTCATCCCCGCCAACGAGGAAGCCGTCGTCGCGCGCGAAACCCACCGCTTCCTCCAACGCAGAAAATCCTCCTCTTCCTCCTCCTGATCCTCCTCTCCCAGTCTCCTAGTCCTAGTCCTACTCCTAAACTTAATCCCTTTTCCCTCACCCACACCTTTCCCTCCAACCCACCACTCGAAATGGCAAACTCAGCAATCGGACTCCTTGAAACCAAGGGCCTCATTCCCCTCGTGGCTGGCACCGACGCCATGCTCAAAGCCGCCAACGTGACCCTCGCGGGCCCCATGAAAGGCGTCGGCAGCGCCCTCGTCGCGGCCACCATCACGGGCGACGTCGCGGCCGTCAAAGCAGCCCTCGAAGCCGGCTCCGAAGCGGCCTCGCAGGTCGGCGAAGTGGTCAGCGCCCACGTCATCGCCCGCCCCGTCGACGAAACCATGAAGGTCCTTCCGCAGGTCGCTTCCGCTCCCGCGAAGAAGAGCACCTCCAAGTAGGGCGGACTCCGCACATGTTCCTCGCACGCGTTATCGGCCAGGTCGTTTCCACGAAA
>JBKHAU010000273.1:0-4358 GCA_046542725.1 Opitutales bacterium | reverse complement strand
GAATCGCCTGCCCGGGGGGAAACGCTTCCGTCGGGGGGAGCGTGATCTCGATCCGGCTGGTCTCTTCGAGGTGCTTTTCGGCCTGGGGCACGAGGTCGCCGGCGGCGTCGCCGCCCCGGATCTCCGAGCCAAAAAAGCGGAAGACCGCCGGTTTGCCCGTGACGAGGGCAAAGGTCTTTTCCGTGATGAGGTGTTCCGAGCCTTCCTCCATTCCCTGGGGGGCGACGCAGAGCGCCTTGAGCGGCGGCTTGAAGCCGGGCACGGCGGGCCCGGTCGTCTCCACCCCGACATAGTAGGACCGAGCCGTCCCGGCGCGGATGCGAATGCCCTGGCCGGTGGCGCGATTGCGACCGTAGAAGGCCGCCCCTTTCGCCACCGCGAGGTCTGGCTGGTAACCGGCGAGCTCCCGCGCTCCGGCGCCGCCTGCCCAATCGGCGAGGACCTCGAGCACGCGACGGCGCAGCGGCTCTGCCTTGAAAACACCCCCGTTGAAGAGCACTGCGGTGGGGCGCAGGAATCCGGCGGCGAGTGCCTCGGGCCGGGCCGCGACGGTGGTGCGGAGGGATTCGCTGGCCTCCACGTTCTGCCGGGCGCGGGTGAGGAAGCGCGCAAGGTGCTTCGTCACAACCGGGTCACTTGCGTAATCGAGGCCAAACTCCTGGAGGGCCGAGGCACCGCCTTCCTCCGGCAACTCGTCGGCCCCCGTGCGGGCGAAAAAGCCGTCGAGCGCGACGGCCTCGAGGGTGGCGCGATCGAGCGAAGTGGCGATCGTCCCGGCGAAGAGGCCGGAGCCGCGCGCGGGCACTGCAAGCGGCGCCGACTCCAGCGCGGAATCACTGAATAGCGCCACCTTGGCTTCGCTCGCGGCATGGACGAGGGCGCGAAACTGCCACTCGTCGAGCACCGTGCCCTCCTCCTCGAGGCGGGCCTGAAGGGTGTAGGCGAGGGCGAGATCGAGGTTATCCCCTCCGAGGAGGATGTGCTCGCCGACAGCGATGCGCTCGACCGCGAGGTTGCCCTCCTCTTCCGAGACGGCGAGCAGGCTGAAGTCCGCCGTGCCGCCCCCGACATCGCAGACGAGGACGATGTCGCCCGGACTGACCTGCTCACGCCAGGCACTGCCAGCTTGCTCTGTCCACGCATAAAAGGCCGCCTGCGGCTCTTCGAGGAGGATGACTTCGCCCAGTCCGGCGGCCTCGGCCGCATCGGCCGTGAGTTGTCGGGCCACCTCATCGAAAGAAGCCGGCACCGTGACGACGACCTGCCCCTCCGCGAGGTCCCACTCCCGCCCTTCCCGCTTTTCGGCGTGGAGGAATCCCTCGCGCAGGTGCTCGAGGTAGCGCCGCGAGGCCTCGAAGGGCGACAGCTTTCCCTCCTCCAAGGCCGAGCCCCAGGGCAGGACCGGCGCCTTCGGGTCGATGTGCGGATTCGAGAGCCAGGACTTGGCCGAGACGAGCAGCCGGTCGGGATTCTGCACCCCATGGCGGCGGGCAAAGTGCCCCACGATCGGGCCCGCCCCGTCCTTTGCCCACGGCAGGCGCAGGGCATCCGCAGAAAACTCGTCGGCGTGCGGAAGGTAGAGCGCGCTCGGGAGTGTTGCCCGCTCCCCCACCTGGTTGGGACCGAGGATCTGGGTGATCTCGAGGACACGTGAAGCCCCGCTTTCGAGCTCCACGAGGGTGGCCGCGCTGTTGCTCGTCCCGAGGTCGAGACCGAGAATGAAGATGGGATCCATGAGAGGAGAATCGCTATGAACAGGCGTGTGCGCGCTCGGACTCTACTTCAGCTCGACCTGCGCCGGGGCGATGACCGGCAGTCGGTCCAGGTCGGGCGAGAGCACGCGCGGGAGCTTGACCGACTCCGCCTGCCAGCCCTTGTGCACAAGGGTGCCGGTGAATGGCGGCTCACCCGCAACCCGCCCGACAAGGCGATAGGCGTCCTTCGGCGCATCGTCTGGGACGGTCACGGAGGAACCCTCCGCCGCCGCACTGACGGGCGCCACCGTGAGGTGCTCACGCAGGGCGGCCTGACAGCCCTGATGCACGACTCTCGCGGCGGCCGCCACCTGCGCATCGGTATAGGGTGTGATGTCGTCCATGACGAAGTCGAGGAGGCGGCCCTTCTCCTGCAGAACACCGAGCAGGGTGATGGCGGCGGCCTCCGCTTCCTTCCCCGGTGGCGGCGGGGCGGACGGCGCGGGCGGCGGCGGCGTGGGGGCGGGCGCAGGCTCGGCGGATGGCTTGGAGGCGAGGGGCTCGGGCGAGCGCAGCGCGCGCAGCGCGAGGACCAGACCGAGGGCGAGGAGGGCGGCAAAGAAGACGCCACTATAGGGTGCGGCGGCGGGGACGAGGCCGGCGGCGGCAAGCACGGCGACGGCCAGGCCGACAATGATGGCATACAGTTTCATCGTTCAGAGAGGGTTCAGCGCGCCTTCAGCAGCGCCCTTTCCTTAAGCCATGCTGCACGCCCGGCGTCCAGTGTCGAACGGGCTTAACGCGCCCGGAGGCCGAGCACCGCGAGCGGGCGCCACCCAGGTCGCGTAACGCAAGAAGAGAACGCACGCCGGCGAAAATGGCCACACCGCCTTTTGGAGTTCCCTGAACGAACGGCGAAAGAGCGTCGGCCACCTGCGCGCAAGGGGCTCTCGCCGGCACGCTGCCGATCGCTCTTCTTGCATTCTGAATGCAAAACACAGGGCTGCGTTGCGGTTTGCAAGGGTCGCCATGAAGCGTCCTTGCCCCGAAGCCGACGGCAGCTCGGATCGTATGCCAGGGGATCGCTGGCCCGCATCCTGCGCGCCCTCCGGGCATGACGGCACCGTCGGCTCTATTCCTTGAAACAAACCGCCAGGGAGCGAAGCGTGGCTTCTAAAGACCAATCCTCCGCTTCGCTCAGCCCCGATTCCCTCGAGCGGCCTTGGCACACCCTCTCGCGCGAGGAGACGCTGGAGTCTCTCCATTCGCGCGAGGACGGCCTGAGCGACGACGAGGCCGGTCAGCGCCGAGAGCAGTTCGGCCCCAACTCGATCCAGGAGGAACAGACGGTCAGCCCGTGGCGCATCCTGCTCAATCAGTTCACCGACCCGCTGATCTACGTTCTCATCGGAGCGCTCGGCGTGACGCTTGCGATCCAGAGCTGGGCCGACGCAATCGTCATCGGCGCCGTCCTCCTCATCAACGGCACGATCGGCTTCATCCAGGAGTTCCGCGCCGAGTCCGCCGTGCAGTCCCTCATGGAGATGATTTCCCCCAAGGCGACGGTGCGGCGCGGGGGCGAGGAACGCGAGATCGAGAGCGCCGAACTCGTTCCCGGCGACCTGGTTCTCGTCGAGCAGGGGGGGATGATTCCCGCGGACCTGCGCATCCTTGAAGCCGAGGGCCTGCAGGTGGACGAGGCCGCCCTGACGGGCGAATCGGTCCCCGTTTCGAAGAAGCCCGAAGCGATGGAAGACGCCGAAGAGGACCTCGTCCCCTCCGAGCGCGAGAACGTTGCCTTCATGGGCACTGCCGCCACCAGCGGCCACGCCCGTGGCGTCGTCATCGGCACCGGCCAGCAGACCGAGACCGGCAAAATCGCCGAGTCCGTGCAGTCGGCGGGCGAGATTTCCACGCCTCTCCAAGAGCGCATCGACCGCCTCGCGAAGTGGATTGCCGCCGCCATCCTTGGCCTCGCCGCGGTTGCCTTTGTCATCGGCTGGGCGATGGGGCGGGATCTCTTTGAAATGCTCCTCACCGCCGTCGCCCTCTCGGTCGCGGCCATCCCCGCCGGACTTCCCATCGTGGTCACCGTGGCTCTCGCCATCGGCGTGAACCGCATGGCCAAAAAAGAAGCCGTCATCCGCAAATTGCCCGCCGTCGACACCCTCGGCAGCTGCAGTGTGATCGTCTCCGACAAGACGGGCACACTGACGGAAAACCGCATGACCGTGACCCGCCTCGCCGCCGCCGACCAACGCCTCGAACTCGAGGGCGGAACGCGTGAGACCGAAGGCCGCTTGCTGAAGGATGACGAAGACTTTGATCCCGAGTCCGACCGCGCCGTCTACGAGACTTTGCTCGCCGGCCTTCTGTGCAACGAAGCCGAACCCGCGGACGAAGAGAATCCCGAGGGGACGGGCGACCCGATGGAAGTAGCCCTCCTCTACAGCGCCCTCCAGGCAGGGCTCTCGCGCGATGAGCTGCAGGAGCGCTATCCCGTGCGCGAGACGGTGCCGTTTCGCACCGAGCAGCGCTTCATGGCCACGATCCACGAGGATGAGAGCGGGGAAGGCCCGCTTGTTCTCGTGAAGGGCGCCCCCGAGCGCATCGCCGAAATGTGCCGCGAGCAGCGCACCAGTGACGGCGAAACCAAGGACTTCG
>JBKHAU010000272.1:0-4360 GCA_046542725.1 Opitutales bacterium | reverse complement strand
GCGACGCCTCCCCGACATGGAAACGACCCTTATTATTCTCAAGCCCGACGCGTTCACCAAACGCAAAGTCGGGGCCACGATCGATCGTTTTGAACAAGCCGGCTTCGAAGTCATCGGCGCGAAGATGACGCAGCTCGCCTCACCCAAGCTGCGGGAGCACTACGCACACATCGCGGACAAGCCGTTCTTCCCCGAGATCGAGGAGTTCATGAGTTCACGCCCGGTGATCGTCCTGGCTCTGCGCGGCGACGGGGTGATCGACCGCGTGCGTCTGCTCGTCGGCCCGACCAACTCCAAGGTCGCGCCCGCCGGCACCATCCGCGGCGACTGGGGAAGCGACGTGATGCGCAACATCGTGCATGCCTCGGACAGCCCCGAAGCGGCCGCGGACGAGCTGAAGCGCTTTTTCGAAGACGGCGAAGTCTACGCCTGAAGCCACTCCGCGATCGCACAGTTTCTTTCTTTTGCGAGACCCGGTGTTGGCCGGGTTTCGTCGTCTCCGGGAGGGGCTTTTGGCTTTCGGGTCGGCTGCGCCCCGCCCAAACTCATGAGCTTTCGTCCGCATGACCGCAATGATCCCCAACGCCCCGTCTGAGGCCGTCCGCGTCTCGATCATCATCCCCTTTTTCAATGAGGGAGAGAACGTTGTGCCGGTGCTCGAGGAAGTCGCCCGCTACAACCCCGCAGCGGAAGTCATCGCGGTGGACGACGGCAGCACCGACAGCACCTGGGACGCCATTCGCTCTGCGCGCGGAGTGCGGGGACTGCGCTTGACGGAAAACCGTGGCCAGAGTGCGGCCATCTACGCCGGTCTGCGCGCCGCCCGCGGCGACGTCCTCGTGACGATGGACGGCGATGGTCAAAACGACCCGGCCGATATCCCCGCGCTCATTGGGCGCTGGGGACAGGGCGACGTGGAAGTCGTCTGCGGCTACCGCGCGACGCGCCGGGATATCTGGAATCGCCGCGTCGCCTCGCGGGTGGCCAATGGCATCCGCCGCCGCTTCCTCCACGACGGCGTGCGCGACGTCGGTTGCTCGCTGAAGGCGTTTCCAAGGAGCGCGCTCGACCACCTCGTGCCCTTCAACGGTCTGCACCGCTACCTTCCGGCGATCTTCCTCAAGGCCGGCCTGCGGCTTGCCGAGATGCCTGTCAACCACCGTCCCCGCGCCGCCGGCACCTCGAAATATACCAACTGGGACCGCGCCTTGCGCGGGATTTACGATCTCTTCGGCGTGGCCTGGCTGCTGCGCCGCAAGATCCACTACCCAGCCCTTCTCGACACCCATGCTTGAGCCCCTCCTCCTCGCCGCCGCCGAAGCCCCCGCCGGGGTCATTACCCCCTTCATGGACCGGGTCGTCTACGACGGCTTCATCGTCCTCACGCCGTGGAAAGCCCTTGGACTCCTTGGCGCCGGCCTGTTTGGAGGACGCTGGATCGTGCAGATCATCGTCTCGACGATCGCGAAGCGCCCCGTCATCCCACGCGTTTTCTGGCTCATGAGCCTCACCGGCAGCCTGCTCGCCCTCTCCTATTTCATCTTCGGCAAAAACGACTCCGTCGGCATCGTGCAAAACCTGCCCGGCGTCCTTGTCGCCGGCTACAACCTCTTCCTCGACATCACCTCGAGCCGCCGCCATGCCCCCCAGCCCCCCGCCCCCGAACCCGATCCCACCTGAAGAGGAGGGAGCACGCCCTCGCGCCGAAGAGCGTCTCGACGTCCTTCGGACCCAGCGTGCCGCCATCGCCGCGCACCTGCGCTGGCTCGACTCCGAAATCGCGCGGGCGGAAGGCGCGGCCGCGCCCACCACCGCCCCGGGCCCCCTCCCCGCCCCCGGCACGTTCCCCCCCGTCCCGTCTGCCTCCGGCGGCGTGCCCGAACTCTCCTTCCCCTCCGACAGCCTCCGCCGCCAGAAACTCGGCTGCGTCGCCATCGCGCTCCTGATCATCGCCGCCGCCCTCTTCGTCGTCTTCATCCTCCCCGGCATGATCTATGAATGACGGAGGATTTCTGAGTGATGAATGATGAATAGAGGCCCATGCCACCTCCCCATTCATCACTCAGCATTCATCATTCATCATTCAAAAGCTCTCGCTGGCGGTAGCGCTCGAGGGCCGGACGGAGGAGGAGAAAGATGCCGCTCGAAGCCGCGATCAGGCTGATCGAGATGACGGCCGCAAAGCGCGGGCTGGTGGCGGCGACGAGGGCGTAGCCGAGAAAGGGCGCGACGGATGCGCGCAAGCCGGTGAAGAACCCATGCACGCCCATGTAGGCGGAGACCTGACCAGGCGGGGCAATCTTTGTCACCCAGAGCGTCCACATCACGCTGCCTCCGCCAAAGGCCACCCCGAGCAGCGCCACCCCCACGCCCATGACGAACAGCGAGTCGGTGAAAAAGAAGAGGTACATGCTCGCCACGAAACAGCCGTTGAGAAGGAGCCGCACCGTCATGAGGTTGAGCCGGTCGAAGACGAAGCCCCAGATCTTGGTCGAGAGAAGGCGGAAGGCCGGCACGATGAAGGCCATCAGGAAGGCGATCTCGAAGTTGCTCGCATTGATCGCGTAGCGCTCGTTGGCGAGATACTCCACGCGAATGGGGATGAGCATGAGGTTCCCCACCCCCATCAGCATCCAGGCGATGAGGAGCCAGCGGAAGACCCGGTCACTCCAGGCGGTGATGAGGTTGTGACCCAGACCACCGGCGTTGAGGTCCGCCAAGCGTCCAGCCGGCATGCGCGCGACGGCGAAAGCCCCGACGAGGGCGGCCAGCGCGGCGAGCCCGAAGACCACCGGATAGAGTCCGATCGACCAGTCCAGCAGCCGCCCCCCCAGCGGCCCGAAGAGCATGCCCGTGACCCCCGTGAGGAGCATCGCGGTGGAGAGCCGCTGCCCGCGCTGCGAGGGCGGATAGTTGCGGTCATAGAGATGCGTGAGGACCGGAATGGCCTGGGCGAAGAGGACCTGCGCGACGATCATCGCCCCGAGAAAGACGATCTCGTGACGCGCGGTCGCCGCCACGGCCATCGCCACCGCGACCCCGCCCCAGATGGCGGCGGCGTAGCGGTTGAGCGACCAGGTCCGGCGCGAAGCCCAGGCGAGGACAAAAGGCACGAGCACGAGTCCCCACCCGTAGGCCGCCGGCACGTTCTGTTTCACCGACTCCCCGGCGTCAAAGTAGCGGATAAGGACGATGAGGGCAAAAGTGTGCCAGCACGACTCGAGCACGCCATGCGCCCCACCCCGCGCCAGATCGAAGCGGTACATGCGGCGGGTGTTGAGCGCGCGCTCGCTCAGCGCCGGCGTGTCCGCCGCACTCTCCACCCTTCGCCGCGAGAAGATCCCCATTTGTCCTAGCAAGCACCGCTCGCCGGAGGGCGTGCAAGGCCAGAGCGCGCCCATTTCCCAGGCCAAGCTGGACACCGCCCGGCCTCTCCTCATCCTAGCCACGATGTCCGAACGCCCCCTCGCTCTCGTAACCAACGATGACGGCGTCGATTCGCCCTTTCTTCACGCTCTCCTCGCGGCCCTGCAGGTTCATTTTCGCGTCCTCGTGGCCGCCCCGGCAAGCGAACAGAGCTGGATCGGGCGGGCGATGTCGCGCCGCCGCGAGGTCACCGTCGAAGCCATCGAACTCGCCGGCGCCCACGGCTGGATGATCGATGGGACCCCAACCGACTGCGTCAACCTGGCCCTCGGCCACCTGCTCAGTGAGCGCCCCGCCGTCGTCGTCTCGGGCATCAATATCGGGTACAACACGACGATGCCGCTCCTTCTCAGCTCGGGCACCCTCGCCGGAGCACTCGAAGGGGCGCACTGGGGGCTGCCCGCCGTCGCTGCCTCACAGGCCCTGTCACACAGCGTCTTTGCCGCCCTCCAGAGCAGCCGGGCCGAGCTACCCGAGGGCTTTGGCCCCATCATCGAGGCGTCGGCCGCCCATGCCGCCTCGATCGCTGCCGAGGTCGCCACCGGGGACAATCGCGAACTCATTGTGCATAATCTCAACTATCCGGTGGGGATGCGCCCGGAGACTCCGGTGGTCGATACCGTGCCCGCGCACGTCAACCTGGGAGGCCTCTTCGCTCCCTGCGGACCCGACCGCTATGCCTTTCGCTATGGTCCTGGGACAGAGGAACCGGTCGACCATGCAACCGACCGCTCCACCGTGGAGAACAATGCGGTGAGCTGGTCGCGATTGAACTTTTCCTCCCTCACCTCGTCTATCGGACTGACCCGATAAACCCCCGGGACCACGACTTATGATGCTTTCCTTGGACGTCCAAACCGCCCCTTCCGTGCGACGCACCTCGCTGCTCCACCTCTTTCTTTTCCTCACCACCGCCGCCGTGACCGGCCTTCCA
>JBKHAU010000271.1:0-4382 GCA_046542725.1 Opitutales bacterium | reverse complement strand
TCCGCGCGTCAGCTGGGCAAGGGAGAGATCGGTCAACGACATGGCAAAAGGGCCGCAGCGGGTTCAGGCGTCGTCGACGACTTTGGGCACGACGACCTGACGATCGCGTTGGGCCGGCGCGTTGCGCAGTGCTTCCCCCGGCTCCAGCCCCGCCACGGCCACGTCGGCCTGCAGGACGTTGTCGAGGTCGAAGGCATGGGCGGAGGGCTCGATCCCCTCCACGTCGACCGCCCGCAGGCGCTCGAAATAGCCCAGCACCTCGCCCAGCTGCCCGGTGAACTGCGCCTTCTCCTCCTCACTGAGGGCGATGCGGGCAAGGTTGGCCACGTATTCGATGTCAAATTCGGTCTCAGGGGACGCCATGTGCGCTAGGCTGGAAGCCCACCCGCACGAGGCAAGTGCGGATCGCACATCGAGCCTCAGCTCCCGCCTTGGAATCCAGGCAGACAAAAACCGGGGTCTCCCGCCGGGTCGAAAGTGCGCCACACGCCTCGCGCGCCCGAAGCCGCCGCCGGGCGTGCAGCCCGCGCCCTCGTCCATCCAGATCGAGGCGCGGTTGTCCCCGGCGGCGCCCCCAAAAGGACCTGGCGGACGCCTCAATCGCGCTCCCGGGCGGACTCGCGGGAGGCCGTCCAGTAGGCCTCGCCGTAGTCGAAAAAGATCTCGTCACCCGGCTCGATGCGACGGCAGGCGACGAAGCGCGCCGTCTTCCAGCGCGTCGAGACAATGAGCCAGGCATTGGGCTGCCGGCTGTGGTTGATGTAGCGCGTCAGCCCTGCCTGCGGACCCTCCCCGGCGATGAGATAGCGTGCGGTCAGGCCCAGAAGGTAGTCCGAACCCGCAAACCGGCCCGCCGCCAACTCCTCATAGGTGATGAGTTCGCCCGTGTAGGGCCCGATTGGTTCGTCCTCCTCAAAGGCAACCTCGGCAAAGAGACCGAGGCCCGCTCCGGCAAGGGTCGAGGGGCGCACCGAGAAGCGCGGATCGCGCAGGCCGGACGCAGCAGACCTTTCTCCCACGGCGTTCGCCTCAGCCGGCCGATGGTGCCGCGAGCGCCCGCTCGATCGCCGCGATCACTTCCGGCGCATCGGGCTTCACGGCAGACTCGAAGCGGGCGAGGATCTCGCCGTCGCGCCCGACGAGAAACTTCGTGAAGTTCCACCCGATGTCCCCCGCGAAAGGTGACTCCGGCCCGGCGAGCATGGCGTAGAGCGGATGGCGCTCCGGCCCGTTGACCTCGATCTTCTCATGGAGGGGAAAGGTGACCCCGTAGTTCACCTGACAGAACTCGGCGATGTCCTCACTCGAGCCCGGCTCCTGCCCGGCAAACTGGTTGCAGGGGAATCCCAGCACCACGAGGCCGTCGTCCTGATATTTTTGATACACCTCTTCGAGCGGCGCATACTGCGAGGTGTAGCCGCAGCGCGAAGCCACGTTGACGATGAGCATGACCTCGCCCGCATGCTCCGCGAGAGTCGCTTCGCCGCCCATCAGACGGGTCACCTCGACCTCATGGATCGACGGGGCGGAGGCGAGCAGGAGGGGCCCCGCGGCGAGGGCGGGAAGCAAACGGAGAAGCAATGCAGGAAGGATCATGAGCGGATGGGGGGACGGTGAGAAGAGGTCGAAACGACGGCGACCTCAGCGGCGGACGACGTAGTCGGTCTTGCCCGCGATGGCCTGCTGAAGGGCATCGAAGGCGAGGTTGACCTCCTTGTCCTTGAGCGTGCGATCGGGCGCGCGGTAGGCGAGGTTGAGGGCGACCGATTTCTTGCCCTCGGGCAGGCCCTCGCCGAGGTAGACGTCGAAAATGTCGATCCGCTCCACGCCGAACTCTTTTGGACAGGCCTTTTGCGCGAGCTTCTCCACGGCGCGGCGGACCTGGCCGGCGGCGGCCGTTGCGTCGACGAGCAGCGCAAGGTCGCGCGAGGCGGGGGGGAACCCACTGAAAGGTGCATACTGCTTCCGCTTGGACGGACGCTGGAGAAACTTGGGCGTGAACACGAGACTGCCCCCGAGGACGAGGCCATCGATGTCCCACGAGCGCGTGAGGCGCGGGGAGAGGAGGCCAAAGCGACCCTCGTAGCCGCGACGCAGGTCGCCCCAGAGGGCGGCCTGTCCTTCTTGCCAGACGGGGTCATCGGCCAGCGCGACAAACTCCGCCGGATCGACCTTGAGCCCGGCCACGCCGCCGAGTTCCTCCACGAGATGGGACGCGTCGTAGAAGTCGGCCGCCTCCCGCTTTAGCCATCCCGCCGCTCCCTCCTTCCTGAAGACAAAGGCCACGCTCACGAGCTCGACCGTCGCGCCCTGGAAAGTGCGGAAGATGCGTCCCGTCTCGAAGAGCGGCGCGAGCGAATTGCGCCGGGCCTGGTTGAGGCGGAGAGCGTCGAGCAGGCCAGGGAGCAGCGAGGGCCGCAGATGAGAGGCATCGGCTGCGAGCGGATTCTGCAGGGCGAGCGCCTCAGGCGCTTCGGAGGGAAACCACCGCTTCACCTCCGCCCCGTCGCGCAGGCTGTAGTGCATCGCCTCGTGGAAACTCTTGCCCACGAGGCGATCGCTCGCACGGCGCAGGAAGACGGGGATGGGGTGGTCCTCCGCGAGCAGCCCATGGGTACGCACCTCTCCCTCGGGAATGCGGTCGCAACCATAGATGCGGATGACCTCCTCGACGAGGTCGATCGGCCGCGTAAGATCACCCCGCCAGCTCGGGATGCCGACGCGGAAGTGCTTCTCGCCGTAGTCGTTGGTCAGCTCACTCACATCGCACTCGAGCGCGCGGAGTGATTTTTTGATGACCTCATCCTCCACCGGGAAGCCGAAGCGCTCGCGGACGAAGGCAGGCGCCAGGTCGATCTCGGTCTCGGTCAGCGGCGGGCTCCCCACGACGAGGGGCGGCCCCATCAGCTCGCCTCCGGCCAGGCCGAGAATGAGATCGATGCACCGCAGGGCGGCAAACTCGGCCCCCTGCGGGTCGACCCCGCGTTCGAAGCGGTAGGAGCTGTCGGTGGAGAGCCCGAGGTGGCGCGACGTGCGCCGCGTGCCCGGCGGGTCGAACCAGGCCGACTCGAGGAAGATGTCGGTCGTGGACTCGTCCACCTCGGCCTCGAGCGAACCCATCACGCCGGCGATGACGAGCGGCTTCGCGGCATCCGCGATGACCGTCATGAAGGGCTCGAGAGTGCGCGCTTTCTCGTCGAGGGTGACCATCTTTTCGCCCTCCCGGGCGGGCCGCACGACGAGGCGGGCGCTGCCAATCTTCTTCACGTCGAAGGCATGGAGGGGCTGGCCGAGCTCGTGGAGGACATAGTTGGTCGCATCGACGACGTTGTTGATCGGGCGCAGGCCGATGGCGGTGAGGGCCTCCCTGAGCCACGACGGGCTCGGCGCCACCTGGACGCCGCGGATGGAGTAGCCGCGGTAATGCGGGCAACGCTCGGGCTCCTCCACCGTGAGGGCCTCGAGGAGCTGGCCGTGGTCGGGGGGCGTGCTCGGGGTCCTCACTTCCGGATAGCGCAGTTCGCGCTCGAACCACGCGGCCAGTTCGCGCGCGATGCCCACATGGCTGAGCGCGTCCGGCCGGTTGGGCGTGATCTCGAGATCGAAGACCGTGTCCGAGGAATCCGCATACAGCGCGTTGATCGGCGTGCCGAGGTCCGGCCGGTCCTCGAGGATGGCGATGCCGGCATGGTCCTCGCCCAGGCCCAGCTCGCGCTCCGAGCAGAGCATGCCCTCGCTGACGACGCCGCGCAGCTTGCCTTCCTTGATCTTGAAATCACCGGGCAGGACGGCGCCGGGGAGGGCGACGAGGACGCGGTCGCGCGCCCGGAAGTTCTTCGCTCCGCAGACGATGTGGCGCATCTGTCCGTCGCCTACGTCGACCTCGCAGACCGAGAGCTTGTCGGCGTTCGGATGCGGCGCGAAGTCGAGGATCTCGCCCACCACGACGTGCTCGAGCGGCGGCAGGCCGGTGTGCTCGATGCCCTCCACCTCGAAGCCGAGCATGGTGAGCGCATGGGAAAGAGCCGTGTCGTCCTGGTCGGCCAGGTCGACGTAGTGCTGAAGCCAGTTCTTGGAAATCTTCATCTGGAGGGAATGCGGGAAAGGAGGGAGACTGCTCACTTCCGCTGACCCGAGGTCGCGATGAGCGTCTCTCCGGGTAGGTCAGTGGTTGACCTCAACCGAATTGGCCGAGCAGGCGGAGGTCGTTCTGGTAGAGGTAGCGAATGTCGTCGATGCCGTAGAGGGTCATCGCGATGCGCTCGATGCCGAGGCCGAAGGCGTAGCCGCTCCAGACCTCGGGATCGTAGCCCACTTCCGCGAAGACCGCGGGGTCGACCATCCCGCAGCCCATGATCTCCATCCATTCGCCGCCCACCTTG
>JBKHAU010000270.1:0-4406 GCA_046542725.1 Opitutales bacterium | reverse complement strand
GCGGCGCAGCGCGAAGGCGCATGGATGATTTACCGTCTTCCCCAGCCGCTTCCCCCGCTTCTGCCCGAAAACCTCCAATGCCTGCAGGACTGCGCCTCTGAATACCCGGTCTTTGGGGAGGACCTCCAACGGCGGGCGACGGTGATGGAGCGGATGCGCCAGCAGGCAGCCGCCTGCCCGGAGGTCGTCATCCACGGCAACGCCTCGTGCTGCGCCTAAACCCGCTGCTTCACTTTCTCTCGATCCATGAAACCCAAAGTGCTCATTCTCTGTACCGGCAACTCGTGCCGCAGTCACATGGCCGAAGGCATCCTGCGGCACGCCGCGGGCGACCTCTTTGAAGTCCACAGCGCGGGCTCGAAGCCAGCCGGCTACGTGCACCCATTGGCGATCGAAGCCCTCGGCGAGATTGGCATCGACGTTTCCGCGCACACCTCGAAGCACCTCGACCAGTTTCTCGACGCGGGCATCGATACCGTCATCACGGTCTGCGACCATGCCAACGAAGCCTGTCCGGTCTTCCCCGGCACGGTGAACCGCCACCACTGGGGATTCGAGGACCCTCCGCACGCGGCGCGCCCCGGAGAGTCTGAGATCGAGGCCTTCCGGCGCATCCGCGACCAGATCCGCAACACCTTCGAGGCCTTCGCCATCGGCTACCGCCAAGCGCTCGCCGCCCAGGCCTGAAGCGCCCTTTCGAAAAGGAAAACGATGAAAACGATTCAAGTCTACGATCCCGCGCTCTGCTGCTCCTCCGGCGCCTGCGGGCCCTCCCCGGACCCGCAACTCGCCGCCTTCGCCAGCGCGCTCCAGGCCCTCAAGGGGCAAGCCAAGGTGGAACGTTTCAACCTCGCGCAAGAGCCCGCCGCCTTCGCCGGCCACCCGACGATCAAGGCGATCCTCGAACGCGACGGGCCCGACGCCCTGCCCGTCGTCCTGCTCGACGGCCAGATCGTGATGCAGCGCGTCTACCCCACCCGCGCCCAGCTCGAGCAACTGCTCGCCGCCCCCGCACCCCAGACCGTCGGCGCGGCAAACGAGACCGACGAGAACGAGAGCTGCTGCGGTGGTTCCGGCTGCTGCTGAGGCCATGGAATTCCTCTTACAGGACGCTCCCCGCTTTCTCTTCTTCACCGGCAAGGGTGGCGTGGGAAAGACCTCCCTTGCCTGCGCCACGAGCCTCGCCCTTGCCGACGCCGGCAAGCGGGTCCTGCTCATCAGCACCGATCCCGCCTCCAACCTCGACGAGGTGCTCGAGACGGCGCTCGGCGGCACGCCCCACCCGGTCCGCGGCGCACCGCGTCTGCACGCCCTCAACATCGATCCCGAGGAAGCCGCCGAAGCCTACCGCGAGCGCATCGTCGGGCCCTCCCGCGGCCTCCTTCCCGAAGCCGCCGTCGCCCGCATCGAGGAGCAACTCTCAGGCGCCTGCACGACCGAGATCGCGAGCTTCAACGAGTTTTCTCTCCTCATCGGCGATGAGGAGCGGGTGAAACAATACGACCACGTCGTCCTCGATACCGCACCCACCGGACACACCCTGCGCCTCCTCAACCTGCCTGCGGCGTGGCACGACTTCATCGCGCAGAACCAGACCGGATCGTCCTGCCTCGGGCCCCTTTCCGGGCTACAGGCGCAGCGGGACGTCTACGAACGCGCGGCGCACACCCTCACCGACGGAAGGCGCACCGCCCTCGTCCTCGTCGCACGCGCCGACCAGGCGTCACTCAAGGAGGCGGCCCGCGCCGGCGACGAACTGCGCACCCTCGGCATCGCCCATCAGCACCTCATCGTGAACGCGGTCTTCGAGCCCCAGAACGCCGACGACCCCTTGGCCCGCGCCTGGCGTGAAGAGAGCCGTGCCGCCCTCGATGCCATGCCGCCGACACTTCAAGCGCTTCCGCGCGCCGAAGTCCCATTTTACCCCGTCGGGGCCATCGGGATCGAGCGCCTGCGCGCGCTGGTGAAGCCACCCCTTCGGCACGAGGACAGGCAGACACGCCCCTCCCCCGCCACCCAGCCCACCCTGCCTCTCATTCCCGGCTTTGCAGACCTTGTCGAAGACCTCTCCTCGGTCGGCCGCGGCGTCGTCCTTGCCATGGGCAAAGGCGGCGTGGGCAAGACCACGGTCGCCGTCAGTCTCGCGCGTGCGCTGGCCGGGCGCGGCCACACTGTCCTCCTCTCCACGACCGATCCGGCGGACCACGTGAGCGACGCCCTCGGCGACATACCGCCCAACCTCGAGATCCACGCGATCGATCCCAAGGAGGAAACCCGCCGACACGTCGAGCAGGTGCTCGCCACCACCGGGGCGGGACTCGACACCGACGCCCGCGCGCTGCTCGAGGAAGAGCTGCGCTCGCCCTGCATCGAGGGGATCGCTGTCTTCACCGCTTTCGCCAAGGCGGTCGCACAGGGCGAGGACCGTATTGTCGTGATGGATACGGCTCCGACCGGACACACTCTCCTGCTCCTCGACACGACCGAAGCCTACCACCGCGAAGTCGCCCGCACCGGCAGCGAACTGCCGGAGGCCGTGCGCCAGTTGCTCCCGCGCCTGCGGGATCCGGACTACACTCGTGTCCTCCTCGTCACGCTGCCCGAAGCCACTCCGGTGCATGAAGCCGCCTTTCTTCAGGAAGACCTCATTCGCGCCGGCCTGCAGCCCCACGCCTGGGTCATCAATCAGAGCCTTGCCGCCGCCGAGAGCACCGACGAACTGCTCCGCGCGAAGGCCCGCTTCGAAGCACCCTTCATTCAAGACGTAGTGGAAAAGCACGCACGCGGCCCTGCCTACCTCATCCCCTGGAGCGTCGCGGCGCGCCATGGCTTCCTTGCTCCCGCCTTCGGCTGGGGCCCTCCTTCCTCCTGCCACCTTCACATCCCCCTCCCATGAGTGACTCGGTCGCCAAAAGAATGTCCTTCCTCGACCGTTTCCTCACGGTCTGGATTTTTGCCGCGATGGGCCTTGGCGTGCTTGTCGGCAACTTCCTCGTCGCTGATCCGGAGGCGTTCTTTGCCCCCGTCACGGTCGGCACGACCAATCTCCTCATCGCGGTCGGGCTTATCCTCATGATGTATCCGCCGCTCGCGCGGGTGAAGTATGAGCAGATGCCGAAGGTCTTCGCCAACGTGCGCGTGACCAGTCTATCGCTCATCCAGAACTGGATCGTCGGTCCGGTCCTCATGTTCGTCCTCGCCGTGCTGTTCCTCCAGGATCACCCGGAGTACATGGTCGGTCTCATTCTCGTCGGCATCGCGCGCTGCATCGCGATGGTGCTCGTCTGGAACCAGCTCGCCAAGGGCAGTTCCGAATACTGCGCTGGCCTCGTCGCGCTGAACAGCGTCTTCCAGATCGTCTTCTTCGGCTTCTATGCGTGGATCTTCGTCACCTGGCTGCCGGGCCTGCTCGGAATCGACCTCTCGGAGGTGCAAGGACTGGGTGGTCGCACCCTCGCCGATGTGACGATCGGGGAGATCTTTACCAGCGTCATGATCTATCTCGGCATACCCTTTGCCGCCGGGATCCTGAGCCGCGTCATCCTTCTCCCGATGAAGGGCGCGGAATGGTACGAGACGCATTTCATTCCGCGCATCGCCCCCGTCACGCTCATTGCCCTGCTCTTCACCATCGTGGTCATGTTCACTTTCAAGGGTGACGCCCTCGTCGAGTTGCCCCTCGACGTCCTGCGCATCGCCCTGCCGCTCGCCCTCTACTTCGTGATCATGTTCCTCGTCAGCTTTTTCATGGGCAGGAAGCTGGGCGCGGACTACAGCCGCAGCACCACCCTCGCCTTCACTGCCTCGGGAAACAATTTCGAGCTCGCCATCGCCGTCGCCATCGCGGTCTTCGGGATCGGTTCAGGAGTCGCTTTCGCGACCGTCGTCGGGCCCCTCATCGAGGTCCCCGTTCTCATCGGCCTGGTCCATGTCGCCCTCTGGTTTCGCAAGCGCTACTTCGGACACGAGACCGACGACGAGGACGACCTGCCAGTCGCGGAGCTCGAGTGCCGCACGACCGAGAGAGCGCTCGAGCAGGCCCGTCGCCCCAACGATCCGCCGATGTAAAGCGAAGCGCCGTGCAAAAGGCCGGCCCCGCCCGGCTTTCGCCTCAGTCCTCTCCCAGCAAGTCGATGCCGCCCTCCGGCACGCGCGAACGGCGCGCCTGTTCCTTGATGGAGTCGGTCTCGTTGCTCAGCCGGCCTTCGCTGGGCCCCGCCGCAGCCTCGTCGGTGGCCGGCTCGTCGGCTCGTGGAGGAGGGTTCGTGGCCGTGCGCGGAGGGGTCGCTCCCTCGGTGGCTTCGAGCATCCGGACTGGGACAGGCTGAGGGAAGATAACCTCGCGGTTCGGGTCGGGCAGGGAGAACCCGGCTTCGAGGTAGCCCCGCTTGACTCGCCGCAGCAAG
>JBKHAU010000269.1:0-4413 GCA_046542725.1 Opitutales bacterium | reverse complement strand
GCGCAAGGGCATGTCCATCCGCTTTTCCGAAAACGATCTGCGCGACCAGGGGCGGGCCACCCGCGGCGTGCGTGGGATCAACCTGAAGGGCGAAGACGACTATGTCGTGACGATCGAGGTGGTGAATTCGGAGGAGGCGCTCCTCATCGCCGGGATGAACGGCCAGGGCAAGCGCACCGTCTTCGACGAGTATCGCCTCCAGGGCCGCGGCGGCAGTGGCATCATCGCCATGCGCACCCAGGGCGTGGCCGGTGCCCTGAGCGTGGCTGAAGGCGACGAGATCATGCTCCTCACGCACAAGGGCCAGGCCGTCCGCACCCGCGTCGGCGACGTGCGCATCATCGGTCGCACGACCCAGGGCGTGCGCCTCATCAACCTCGCCAAGGGCGACTTCCTCGTCGGCATGAGCAAGATCATCGAGGTCGAGGAAGACGAGGCCTGAGCCGCCGTCCAAGCACCCCGGTTCATCACAGGTTTTCTCCGCGGCCCCGTCGAAAGGCGGGGCCGTTTCTTCTTGGCCCGTCCGCAAACCCGCACAACCCCGCGATCGAGGGGAGGCAGACCGTTCTTCACCGACGACAGGGTCCTCGCTCGCCCGCGGACCACCGCCGGGATCGCCCGTCTCCGGCACGCGCGTTGACCGCGCATTTCTGGCCGCGCGCGGTCGCTCGAGGACCACCGACCCTGCCTTGCCCGGAAGTCCGCCGGCTGCTTTCAATTGTGCGTGCGGTGCCTTTTGTGGTTCCCTCCTCTCTCCAGCACCCTTCCACCATGCAGACCTTCCACCAGTTCCGCCGCATCGCCTTCACCGAGGCCGTCTCCTACCTCCTCCTTCTCCTTGTTGCGATGCCCTTGAAATATGGCCTGGGGATGGACTGGGTGGTGTCCGTGGTGGGCTGGGCCCATGGCGTGCTCTTCATTCTCTACGGCGTCTGGCTGGTGCTCTGCTGGCAGCGCTACGCCTGGCCCCTGAAAACGGTCGTGCTCGCAGCCGTCGCCAGCCTTGTCCCGGCCGGGCCGTTCTACATGGACCCGCGCCTGCCGCGTCCGGACGAGGCGACCGCCGCACGCCCCGCCGCCTGAAGACGCGGCGCCAGGAGGAGGCCGCCCGCCATTCCTGTTGCCAGCGATGGCCGCGCGTCCAACTTCAGGGTATGCGCGCGTCTCTCTCTGTCTCCGAACTACGCTCCATCCTGCCTGAGGCCTCCTGGGAAGGGAGCGGGCCCAACGTTTTTTCCGGTGTCGCGAGTCTGAAGAGCGCCCGGGCGGGCGACCTCACTTTTCTCTCGCACCGGCGCCACGCTCCCCTCCTCGAAGGCTCCGCACCGAGTGGCGTCCTGCTCCCAGAGGACTACAAAGGCCCGCTGCCGGACAATTGCCATGGCATCCGCGTGGCGCAGCCTTCGCTCGCCTTTGCAATGGTCTGCGAAGTCATCGAGCGCGCGCTCCGGGTCGCACCGCCGCCCGGTATCCATCCCACGACCTGGGTCGATCCCACCGCCGAGATTGACCCAAGCGCCTCGATCGGCCCGCAGTGCCTCATCGAGGCCGGTGCGCGCATCGCCGAGGGTGCCGTCCTCATGGGACAAGTCTACGTCGGGCGCGGGGCGATGGTCGGCCCGCAGGCCTGGATCCATCCCCAAGTCGCGATTCATCGCGGCTGCATCCTCGGCCAGCGCGTGCAGCTCCACTCCGGCGTGGTGATCGGGGGAGACGGCTTCGGCTACGAGCAGACGCCGCGCGGCGCCTTCAAGGTGCCGCAGATCGGCCATGTCGAGATCGGTGACGACGTCGAGATCGGGGCCAACTCGACGGTCGACCGCGGCCGTGTCGATCCCACCCGCATCGGGCCCGGCACGAAGATCGATAACCTCGTGCAGATCGCGCACAACGTGGAGATCGGCGCCCATTGCTTCTTCTGTGGTCAAGCCGGTGTGGCCGGCAGCACGAAGGTCGGCAACTTCGTCATGGTCGGCGGACAGGCCGCCATTTCCGACCATCTCGAGATCGGTGACGGCTGCCTCATCGCCGGACAGGCCGGCATCGCCAAATCCCTCCCCGCCAAGTCCAAGGTGGCCGGCTCGCCCGCCATCGACCTCATGCAGAAGCGGCGCCTCGACGTCCTCGTGCGGCGCCTGCCCGAGCTCTTTGCGCGCGTTCGCCCGGAGGAGGCGGACTGAGGCGCCTTCAAAACAGCTCGCTCTGCGCGCTGCCGGCGCTGACCCGCGCGAACCAGTCCAGCGCCTCGCTCACCCCCACGCAGCGCTGCAGCCAGAGCGCCGTCGCGAGCGCATCGAAGAGCGCGCAATGCGGGCGGTTGCGCGGGGACGCGCAGTACTCGGCCGCCAGCGCTTCCACCTCCTCGCGCAGCGGACCGCCGTAGGTCAGGGCCTCGAGGGAGCAGCCGTTGCCGCCCGGTCCCTCCTGCGCCCGCGCAAGGTGCAGGGTGTCGAGCCACGGACCCCAGTCCGCCACCTCGGTCCCCGGCCGGGACCAGTCCGGCACATAAGGCGGAAACGCCCAGGTCGCCTTGAGGAGACCGTGCTCCACGATCGCGTTATGCGCACAAAACAGACCCGTGCGGCGCAGCTCGACAAAGCGCCCATAGCAATCCGCAAAGGGGGCCCGGTTCGCCGCGAGCGCCTGATCGATGCCATGCACACGCGTGTCCGCCGGCGGGATCTCACCCGTCGCGGCGCAGAGCGCGGTCTCGACCGCCACGATGCCCTGCGCCTCCAGAGTCACGACCCCATACTCGACCACCCCATAGCGTGGGTGGCCTTCAAAATCGATCACATGGAGCCGGGGCGGTCGCACCTCCGCACCGTCGCCGGCGGCCGGCCCACCGGGCAAGTCCGAAGACCGCCGCCGCGCGCCCCCACCAAGGCCCCGCAACCGGCGCGTCTGGAGGCCACGCCCTACCTCACCGGCGCGTCCGCAGGCCGCGCCCTACCTTATCACGGGTCACCGCATGGGTAGGGCGGGGCGTCCCGACCCGCCGCCGCCGCGCGGTGGGCCACCGCAAGCCGTGGGAGGAGTTCCAATGAATGGGGCTCAGGAGCATGAACGGCGCGTCACGGCGATGACGATTTGCACGCCGGGGAAACGGCGGGACGGGAGGGATTTGCGGCCCCATCGCCTTCCCTCCTTGCCATCCTTCTTCGGCTATGCGAGCCACACGCCCTGTTTTTCTGGTCAGCCCAACTGCCATTGCATCCTCTCATTCACATGTCACAGCCCCCTTCTGGAACTGAACTCGTCGGCGACCTGCGCCCCTTTCTGCGCCACCTCGTGAGCATCACCGGTCCACGCGCTCTCGAGTGGTACAACCGCCCCGATCTCGCCGTCGAGCGCAAGGCCGACCGCACCGTCGTGACCGAGGTCGACCGCCGCCTCGAGGTCCTCCTCCGCGCCGAAATCGCGAAGGAGTTCCCCGACCACGGCGTCATCGTTGCCGGCACGGACGCCGCCTTTCGAACGTTCGGAAGCCTGCGACTCTGGGAGCGTGTCCTGCGCGATCACGTCGGTATTGCACCTGCGGTCGGGTGCGATCCGGAAGCTGCCTACTGCCGCGCATTGCTGCGTCGCGGTCCGAATGCGAGCGTCCTCTCGGTGCTGGAACTGCTTGGCCACGGCGGGGTTTCACACCTTACGGTCCATGAGGCGGTACCCGGAATGGATGACGTTCATCTGCAAGTCGACCTCAAGCCGCACGAAGCCCGTTCGCTCGTGCTCGGAGCAGAACTGGAAGGTCGACGACTCGCCTACTGCACCAGCGAACTCCTTGCAACGCATGGTGCGAAAACAAGGTGGAAACTGCATGGAGCGCCTGGAACACGGGGCGAACTCGCCTTTTTCGGGCGAACCGACCTCGTCCTCGGCGGAGAACGCAAGACAACGGAGCAAGGGACCGACGGAATGGATCGTGTACGATATCAGCACGGACTCGAGCCGTTAACGCTGGAATTTCTCGAAGGCTGAGTGCTCGTGTTCGTAAAGACGGTGCCGTTGGTCGCGGCGGTTTCGGATGCGGCGCACGCGCGATGGAAAGGCAAGCATGCCCGACGTGGTCTGTCTCCCTTCCGCCGCACGGGGTCCGGAACCGCAAGGAGCCGGTCCCGCTGGGATGAGGCGGCGGAGGCTTGCGTCGCAGCACAACCGTTCGTTTGACCGCGTCTGGAGCATTGCCGGATCTGCGAAAGACGGGTCTCACGGGCGCGACAGGAGAGGACTCGGTGACCCGTTGACTTCGCGACGTCCCAGCGGGCCAGGCTATCCATATTGTGCTCCGCGGGAAGGCCTTGTGGTATCCAAATCAGATGCTTTCCTCGCTCCCTAATTCCCCCGGAACGGCTGTTCGGCCCGGAAATCAGGGAAGAAGGCAGTCCCCGTGGATTCGGTCTGAATGAACAC
>JBKHAU010000268.1:0-4469 GCA_046542725.1 Opitutales bacterium | reverse complement strand
CTGCGCCCGTGCAGCCCGACCCGACTCATGAGACGATCGAGAATGAAGGCCGCGCGCGCCATGTAGCCGCTGTTTTCCAGCAAGCTGATGAAAAAGAAGAGAATCAGGATCTGGGGCAGAAAGATGACGACTCCGCCCACCCCGCTGATGATCCCGTCCACGACGAGGCTGTTCAACGGCCCCTCGGGAAGCATCCGCGCGGCCAGCTCGCCGAGCGCGCCCACGCTGCCATCGACCAGGTCCATGAACGGGACGGCGAGCTTGAAGACGCTGTAGAACAGCACCGCCATGATGCCGGCGAGCCCGAGGAGCCCGCCCACCGGGTGGAGGAGCACGCGATCGACGCGCTCTGTCATCGACTGGCGCCCCGGGTTGAAACGGTGGACGGACTCCCGCAGCAGGTCGCCGATGAACGCGTAGCGACTGGTGATGATCCCGCTGCGCCAGCCCGGGATCTCGCGATCGAGACGCTGACGCCAGAGCCGCAGGCGGGTCACTGCCGGGCCGAGGCCGAGCTCTTCGAGCCGCTCGGTGTCCGCCGCCAAGGCGAGGCGCGCCTCGACGCGGGCGAACTCCGCCGTCATGCCCGGCCGTTGAAAGCTCGGGGCCACTTCCCGCGCCGCTTCCTCGACCAGGTCCGGATACTTCAGCACCCCCCTGCCCCGTGGCAGGTCTGTGCGGCCGAGGGCGACGCGCAGCGGGATGACATTGCCTTCGCGCAGCTTCTCGAGCGCCACCACCGGCACCCCGAGGGCGCGCTCCAGGCGGTCGACCTGCACCCGCACTCCACGTCGCTCCGCTACATCGAGCATCGTCAACGCCACCACGGTGGGCAGTCCGAGTTCCAGGACCTGGCTGACGAGGTAGAGGTTGCGCTCGAGATTGCTCGCGTCGACGAGGCAGACGACCACGTCCGGCGCCACTTCGCCAGACAAGCGGCCGAGAAGAAAATCGACCAGGATGCGCTCATCCGGGGAGCGCGGATGGAGGCTGTAGGAACCCGGCAAGTCGATCACGCGCAACGGCTTGCCATGCTGGGTGAACGCCGTTCCCTCCTTCCGCTCAACCGTCACTCCGGGGTAGTTGCCCACCTTCTGACGCAGACCGGTGAGGGCGTTGAAGACCGTCGTTTTGCCGCAGTTGGGATTTCCCAGCAGCGCGATGGTGGAGACCTTGCGGGCGGACTCCGGGGGCGTGGCGGTGGCCATCGAAGACCGCCTCAGAGAGGTTCGACCGAGATCGTGGAGGCTTCCGCCTTGCGCAACGAAAGGCAGTATCCCCGCACCTCGACCTCGAGCGGGTCACCAAAGGGAGCCAGTCGCAGGCAACGCACTTCCGTCCCCGGAAGCAGCCCCAACTCCATCAGCCGCAGGTGCATCTCGTTGGCCCCGAGGAATTCGCGGATCCGTCCACTTTGCCCCGGGCGCAGCTCCGAGAGCACATTGGCGATATTCGACATGCTCCCATCAAGGCGATACGCCGCCACCGAGTCAAAAATGAATTTGAGATTCGTTCTCGAATGTCGAGAGAGAGTGGGAAGGGGGCAGAGGCGATCGTCGGGCACCTCTCGGAGGGAGCGTGATGCGAAAATGGAGGTTAATTCTCGAGGATCTCGAGCTCGTAGCCGTCGGGATCGGTGAGGAAGGCCATTTTGGTTCCACCGGAGGTGAACTTCTCGCGCCAGTTGCCGGGCCAGATGTCGAAGCCGTCCTTTTCAAGCTTGTCACAGTAGGCGACGATGTCGTCCACGCCGATGCAGGTGTGCATGAGGTCCTCGGGGAACTCAACCTTGTAGTCCGGGGAGTAGGTCAGCTCGAGCATGTGGGCATTGCCCGGAAGCGCGAGATGCACGATCTGGTTGCCCGCCGGGCTCTTGTCGTTGCGCTTGTGCACCTCGAAGCCGCAGGAGCGGGCATACCAGTCGATGCTGCGTTCGAGGTCGCTCACGCGGATGCGCGTGTGGAGAAATTTCGTAGCCATGTCGCGACCCTAAGAGCCGGCGAATGCAAGGCAAGAGTGGCGCCCAAAAAGGCGTCCCGCATCGCCCCGGAGGCGCCCCTTTTCGCCGGCTTCACCGGTCCCGTGCGACACATCCCTTTCCGGATCGCGCCCGGTCCTCGTTCTCAGGCGTAGCCGGCGTCGCGCAGGGCGGAGGACAGCTGGACCTGAAACTCCTCCAGATCACTCTCGGGCGGACGGTAGCCGGGGCCGGCGCCGTCGAGCGCGAGGCGACCCATCTGATCGAGGAGCCAGGAGGCTTTGACGCCATCGCTGAAAGTGACCGATCCGCTCACCATGGCGCCGGGGCGGGCGAGTTTGTCGACCGTCAAGCTGACCTTGCCGAGGACGTCCTGTCCATCTGCGGCACCGCCCGGCGCACCTCCGCCGGCGGGGGGCGGCGGACCTTTGGAGAGGTCCATGTTGCGGTCCACCCGTGGCTTGTCGGCAAGTTCGAGCGACAAGTCGTCGATGAGGAAGCGCACGTCCATGTAAGTCATCTTCAGCCCCAGCTCGGATTCCAGCTTGCGCTGGATCTCGGCGAGGTTGTCTCCCGCCGCAACCCACGCCGCGACGGTCGCCTTCTGCTCCTCGGAAAGATTCATGAAAGCGGAGATTTGCCGCGCGACGGACGCGGTGCAACTCTCAAGCGGCCGGTCGAGCGCCTGTCCTCAACGGGACTCGAAGAAACCGTGGCCGTTGAGCTGCTTGATGAGGTATTCGACGTTCCGCTTCACCTTTTCGTCCTGCTCCATCATCGCTTCGACGATCTTGCAGGCGTGGATCACCGTGCCGTGGTCGCGCCCCCCAAACTCCTGTCCGATCTCCTTGAGTGGAAGGTTTGTGAGGAGGCGACTCAGGTACATCGCGATCTGCCGGGGAAAGGCGATGTTGTTGGGCCGCCGCTTGCTCGACATGTCGCCCATGCGAAGATCGAAATAGTCCACCACGCAGCGCTGGATCTTTTCCACCGAGATCTGGTTGTGCGCCTCCTCCTGGAGGATGTCGCGGACGAGCCGCTCCGCCGTGGCAATGTCGAGGGGCTTGCTCGTGAGGCGGGCGTAAGCCACCACCTTCATCAGCGCGCCCTCCATGCGCCGCACATTGCGCGTGATGCGCGCGGCGAGGAACTCAAAGACCGGGTCGGGCACATTGTGATTGCCCATCGCCATGGCCTTTTTCTTCAGGATGGCAACGCGGGTTTCGAGGTCGGGTGCCTGGATGTCGGTCACCATGCCCCACTGGAAGCGGGAGACGAGCCGCGCCTCGAGCTTGGAGATCTCGCCCGCCGGGCGGTCGCTCGACAGGCAGATCTGCCGCTGCGACTCGAAGAGATCGTTGAAGGTGTGGAAAAACTCCTCCTGCGTGCGCTCCTTGCCCTCGAGAAACTGAATGTCGTCGATGAGCAGGACGTCGACCTTGCGGAAAAAGCGCCGGAACTGGTCGAGGCTGTTTTCGCGGATGGCCTTGAGAAACTTGTTGGTGAACTTTTCGCAGGAGACGTAGACCACCACCGCGCTCGGGTCGCGGGCTTGGATGGCGTGCGCCACCGCGTGCATGATGTGGGTCTTCCCCAGGCCGGTGTCGCCGTAGACGAAGAGCGGGTTGTAGGCGTTGCCTGGTTCGGCCGCGACCGCCGTGGCGGCGGCGTGCGCCAGCTGGTTGCTCGGCCCGACAATGAAGTTTTCGAAGGTGTTGCGCGGGTTGAGGTATATTTTGGGCTTCTGCGCGCTCATCCCTCGAGCGCGGGCAGGAGCAGGGCCGGACACCGGCAAAGACGCCGCGAGACGCGACGGAGTGGCCGGCTCGGGGGTGCCCCTCGCGGGGGTGACGAGCGGAGCCTCATCCTCTGCGGTTGCGAGCACCACTTCGATCTCCGATCCGACGCGTTGCCGCACCTTCTCGCGGACGAGGTCCATATAGTTGTCCTCCAGCCAGATCGAGGCGAAGGCGTTAGGCGCCGTGAGGATGAGTGTCTCTTCCCCATGCCAGCGCGCTTCCAGCTTTTCAAACCACGTGCGATAGGTGTCCGCCGTGAACCGACTCTTCAGCTCGGCCAGGACCGAGGCCCAGACTTCGATTGTCACAAATTGTGTATCCATGTGCTCCCCCAGGGTTCTGCTTGTTCACATCGGCCGCTTTTCAGCGGAAACGCGCCCAAGCGCCCTCGACGGAGGGAAAAAACGGTTCGCGGGCGGCCCAAGGGAGCGGAACGAGGGGGAAGCGAGAGAGGTTCATCGAGAAGGGGGAGGGATATTTCAAAAAATTGACAGATAGAGACTTAAGAAATCCGACAGGATGCTCGGAGACATTTTCGCGAGATGCGGAGGGGTCAGGTCTTTCGACTGGAGGAAGACCACAGCGCTCGATGGTCGGGAAGCTATTCCCGGGGCTGACGGGCTTTCAAGACGAACTTACCGACACTTTATTCACACGGCTTCCGAAATAAGTTTCGGTGACAAAACGGTTGC
>JBKHAU010000267.1:0-4471 GCA_046542725.1 Opitutales bacterium | reverse complement strand
CGGTTTTGGGGGGAGCGCGGTCGGGACGGCCTTCACCTGGGACCTGAGCGGGCTCGAGGTGGACGACTTCACGATCGCATTTGCGGCCTCGGGCGCGCACCTGAGCCTCGATCGTGTGGTCCTGGACGGGGCCGCATCGGCGCCGCTGGCGGTGATTCCCGAGCCCTCGAGCGCAGCCCTTTGGCTGGGCATGGGCGGCCTTCTCGCTGGTCTTGTGCGCCGTCGTCGCCGGGGCTGAGGGCGCCGTCCGATCCTTATTTTAGTTCATCTGCTTAGAGACATCTCCTCCAAAGACCCGGGTCGGGCGCTGCGGCGCCCGGCCCACCCATGTTTCCAGGACAACCCATGCGCCTTTGCCCTGACTTCTGGCGGGCGGCGGCCCTGCTGGTGGCCCCGCTTGCGGCCCAGGACCTCTCGGTGCCGGCGGTGTTCGACACCGATTCCTACATTTTCATCGGGACGAACAACGACCGGGCCGCCCACATCACGATCAACCCGCACCGCGACGACTCGAGCCACTTCAATTTCGGGGTGATCCGCTTCGATCTCGACGCCGTGCCGGCGGAGGGGCGCAAGCTCCTGAGCGTGCATCTGCCCTTCTTTGTCGAGGGTTCGATCACGGACGGTTTTGTCGAGGCGGACAGTGGGACGGCGACGGTGCATGTCGTCGCGCTCGCGACCTCCTACGACGAGTACCTTCAGCCCAGTGTGGCGAAGCGGGCCTGGTACGACCTCGACCTGCACGGCCAGCCGATCCTCGGAACCTATGAGTTTGCGAGCGTGGAGGGGGACGGCCTCGGCCGCTACACGGTCGACGTGACCGATGCAGTCGACGCCTGGCTCGCCGCTCCCGAGACAAACCACGGCTTTGGCCTCTGGGGCGAGGTGGGCTCGGTCGATCTCTCCTCGAGTGATGGCCCGGCCGAGCTGGCCCCACGGCTCGTCGTCGAGGCGGAGGTGACCGGTCTGACCTACGCCGCGTGGCTCGAGGATCACTTCGCGGCAACCGAGCGCGAAAACGCGGCCCTCGTGGCTTGGACCGCGGACCCCGATGGCGATGGTCGGGACAACGGTCGGGAATATCACCAGGGGACCGACCCGCGCCAGCCGGATGAAGCCGCCTGGACCTGCACACCGGGCGCGAACGGCGTCGTTCTCTTCTCCATCCCGCTGGCGGCGGACCGTCTCGACGGGGCGGCGGTGGTCGAGCGCGCTTCGGATCTGAGCGACTGGGCCCCGGTGGACGAGGCGGCGGTCGAGCGGACGGCGAATCGGCTGCAGGTCACCGTTGCCCCCGCCGACCGCGCGCAATTTGTCCGGCTGCGCATTCAGGCACCATGAGACGGGAGGGGAGGGCGTTTATCGGCATGATGGCCGTGCTGGGGATTCCTGCCGGAGCGGTCGACAGGCCGTCCGAAGCACTCTTCGAACTCGCGCCCTACCGGGTGGTGGCGACGCGCACGGCGCTGAGCGAGGCGCGCATTCCGGCGAGTGTGACGGGGCTCGCGCAGGCCGACCTCGAGCACCTCGCGGTGGCCGACGCGGGGGAACTCATCCAGTTCGAGCCGCTCGTGGAACTGCCCTTCGACGTTGGCGGGGGGGACGCCTTCGTGCCCTACCAGAGTCCGGGGTACTCGGCCTTTGCCATCCGCGGAGTGGGGGGCAACCGCGTGCTCG
This sequence comes from Opitutales bacterium, assembly GCA_046542725.1. GTDB lineage: Bacteria > Verrucomicrobiota > Verrucomicrobiia > Opitutales > Oceanipulchritudinaceae > CAWVVV01. The sequence goes on along the minus strand of JBKHAU010000267.1, from coordinate 2,794 downwards.
TGCAGATCGACGGCATCCGCCAGCCGGAGATCATGACGGGGGGCGGGGGCACGCGGACCGACCTCTTTGACCCCTGGCTGCTCTCCTCCCTCGAAATCCTCAAGGGGACGGGGTCCAGCCTTTACGGCAGCGATGCCCTTGGCGGCGTCGTGGCCCTCTCCACCCGCGGGGCGACGAGTGCGGCGGGCACCGCCCTCCAGTTCGGGGCGCGCTACAACGGCGCAAGCGATGAGCGTGCCCTCCTCGGCGTCGGTTCTGTCGTGGCCGGTGACTGGTCCGCGCGCGTCGGCCACGTCGACCGCGACGGGCACGAACGGGCCAACTACGGTGAGGTCGAGGAAAACCCCGAGACGCGCCAGAGCGCCCACAGCCTCGCCGCGCTCGGGTGGTCGAGCAGAGATCACGAGGTCTCGCTCACGCTCGAGCGGTTTCGCCGTGACGAGACCTACGCCCTCGACAGCGCGGAAGGCTTTCAGCCGGCCCTGTTTCTCGACATCACCGAAGTCGCCTTTGCGAGCGAGCAGGTGCGCGAAAGGGCAAGTCTCGACTACGCGTGGCGGCCACGCAAGTCCACTTGGCTCGACGCCGTCACCCTGCTCGCCTACCGGCAGGAGGCGACGACCGACGCGCTCAACCGCCAAGTCGCGGTGGCACCGAACCCGTCCTTCGGCGACGGGCGTGATCGGACCGATACGATCACCTTCCGGCAGGAGGCGCGAGGGCTGGAGGCGGTGGCGACGGCGCGGGCCACGAGCGGCGCCATCGCGCACCGGATCACGGCCGGTGCGCTCCTCGAGCGCAACGAGATGGCGAGCGGCTTCGTCCGCCTCGACCGTCTGCCCGAGGAGGTGGAGACCGACCTCATCGGGATGGCGCCCTCGGACACCCGGCGCGACGCCCTCTTTCTCCAAAACGAGATGGAGTGGGGCGACTGGCTGCTCGTGGGCGGCCTCCGCGGCGAGCACTACGCGATCGAGCCGCAGGACTCCGCGGCGTACGTCAACCGCCTCAACGAGCGCCTGCCCCCCGGTTTTCCGGCCCTTCGGCCGGTCGACTACGCACTCACGACCTGGGCGCCGAGTGTGTCGCTCGCCCGCTTCTGGACGACCGAGCTGATGACCTACGGACGCTTTTCCCGCGGCTATCGACAGCCCACGGCCGAGGAATTCACCGGTCTCTTTTACCACGGGGCAGAGTTTGTCATTCTGCCCAACCCGGAGCTGCGCGAGGAGACGAGTGATGGGTGGGAGCTTGGCCTGAAGTGGTTCAACGAGCGCGTGCAGCTCCAGGCGGCGGTCTTTCTCACGGACTACGCGGGCTTCATCGAAACGGTCGACACGGGCGAACGACTCGAGCCGGGCAACCCCCGCAGTCTGCGCATCCAGCAGGCGCGCAACCTCGAGGCGGCGCGCATCCACGGCTTCGAGGTCTCCGCCCGTTGGCAACTGCTGTCCCCTGGCGCGACCGAGCCCACCCGCCTTCACCTCCTCACCACGCTTGGAAAGGCCTGGGGCGAAGACCGACAAACAGGTGCCCCGCTTGCCTCTGTTTCGCCGCTCAAGGCGGTCGCGGCTCTTGGCTGGGAGGCGACGAGCGGCCGCTGGGCCACGACCCTTTCCGCCACCTACCGCGCCGAGCATCACGACCCGCCCGAGCAGACCCGTTTCGTGCCCGAGGCCTCCCTCGTGCTCGACTGGTTCGGGCAGTGGCGGGTGAACGATTACCTGCTCCTCCAGGCCGGCGTGGGCAACCTTCTCGACGAGCGCTATCACCTGTGGAGTCACTCCAACCAGGGCATCCACTTTGCCGATCAGCCGGAACGCTCCACCCTGCCCGGGCGCTATCTCCACGCCGGCGTGCGCGTGCGCTTTTGACGAGCCCTCCGGGCCCGCCCTTTTCCGATGAAAACCGCTCCAAACCTTTCCTCTCTGGAAGCGCTGCGTGGCGACCTCGCGGCCCCCACCCGGGCGATCGCCGAAGGGCTCGTCGAGCGCATCCAACGCCTTCTCGCGCCGGTCCAGCGGATGCGCCTGCGGGTGCGGACCGACCCCGCGGTGAGCGAGCCCCGCCTCACTCTGCGTCTCTCACCCGAGGCGGTGAATGCCCGCAGCCCCGCCTGGGAGCGGGCTTGCCAGGTTGCGACCGAGTGCCCCGAACTGCGGGTGACAATCAGCGTCGAGCAAGGGCTCTTCCCGCCATCGAAGCGCGTCGGCCGCCCCCGCCGGCGACCGCGAGGGAGGGGATAGGCTTCATCCGTATAGAGGGCATTTTGCAGGATTCTGTCGCGATGCCGGGCGCGAAGTGCAGGTGTCGAGCCGGCAGGGCGGAGCGAAACGATCGAAGCAGGGCCGTTTCGCGGGGTTTTCGGAGGCTGGAACGCGCCTTGCGCTTGTCGTATCTCCGTCTAAAATTGCCCCAAAAACAAATCGCTATGAAACACACCCCGACCAAACCCTATCCCCGTTTTCGCCTCTTCCTTGCCAGCCTCGGCGGCCTGCTCGCCGGTGCCTCGCTGCCGCTCAGCGCGGCTGAGGTGGAGATCAACTACGAAGACCCCGAGTCCTACAGTGACATGGGAAGCTGGGGGGATTTCGACCGAAACCTCTTTGAAAGCTTCAAATCCGAGATGGAGGAAAAGCTCAACGAAGTCGCCGATGAGTATCTCGCCGATGAGGCGAAACTGACGATCGAGTTTCGGGACGTCGATCTGGCCGGCGAGGTCGAGCCCTGGATGCGGCCCTCGATGTCGGACGTGCGCATTGTGAAAGACATCTATCCGCCCCGTCTCAAGTTT
>JBKHAU010000266.1:0-4471 GCA_046542725.1 Opitutales bacterium | reverse complement strand
TTGCCTCGAAGAGCCCAGCGAAGCAAAACGCGTATTTTCGAAGCCCGGGTGGCGGGCTACGAGCGCCGCGAGTGTCGCGCAGCGCATTGGCAGGCCAATTCCGTGCGGGGAAGTTGCTTGCCTCGAAGAGCCCAGCGAAGCAAAACGCGTATTTTCGAAGCCCGGGTGGCGGAATTGGCAGACGCGACGGACTCAAAATCCGTTTCCGCAAGGAGTGTGGGTTCGACCCCCACCCCGGGTACTAATATTCATGCGGGTTTGCGGGCGCATTCAAGGCGATGCCGCATGGTCCTTCGGGTCCTTCGAAGGGTGGGAACCTGCAGTCAGGCACTTTTGGGCTCGTCGGGTGCCTCCGGCGACCTGGCGAGAAAGGCCCGGGCGGCCTGCGCGCTGCGGTTCCAGCCGTCTGCGAGGCGGGCATGGAAGGCGAGCCGTGACTCGATGATCTCACGTTGCTGCGCGATGCTTTGTTGGTCACGGAGATATTTGAGGTGGCGAAGTTGCCGCGAAGAGGGTGGAGAGGCATCCATCAGACGAGAGACAATATCGACGCATTCCGGCCCTCCTTTAGGGCGAGGTGTGGGATGGATCCGAGGCGCCGGGCCGAGGGCGCGCCGGGGTGCTGCCGAGGCCATCGTTTCGTGCCAATTATTGCTGCATCCTGGCGCCCTATCGATCTAGGAAGATCCGTGATGGATGATGATTCTCTGCCGCTGAACCCTGCCGACGAAGTACCCTCCTCCACGCTGGTCGATGGCACTGCCGAGGAAATACCGCCTCCGCGCGACGGGAAACCGGTCAAAGTGGTCGGGGTGGGCGCTTCGGCCGGCGGGTTGGAGGCGCTCGAGATCCTCTTTTCCCACATGCCGAACGACACCGGCATGGCGTTCGTCGTCATCCAGCACCTCTCGCCGGATTTCCGTAGCGTGATGGACGAACTGCTCGCGCGCCGCACGCAGATGCAGGTGCGCATGGCCGAGGAGGGTATGCAGGTGGAGCGCGACACGGTCTACCTGATGCCGCGCAAGACGCAGATGCGCATCGTCGAGGGGGCGCTTCGCCTTGCCGACCAGGAGCAGGGAAAGGCCTTGCTCCTGCCGATCGACACCTTTTTTCAGTCCCTTGCGGAGGATTGCGGGGAACGAGGGGTGGGCGTCGTGCTCTCCGGGACGGGCTCTGATGGCTCCCGCGGGGTGCGCGCCATTCACGAGCGCGGCGGCCTTGTCTTTGCCCAGTCGGAGGAGTCGGCCAAGTTCGATGGCATGCCGCGGGCGGCGATCGAGACCGAGATCGTCGACTTCGTGCTTCCCCCCGAGCGCATGCCGGAGGTGCTCCTGGCCTATTCCGGGGTCGGTGGCCTGGCCGGCGTTGAGGGCGTCGTGAAGCTCGAGGAGACCGAGTTCTCCGCCATCTTCGAGTTGCTCAAGCAGCATCATGGGCTCGATTTTCACGCCTACAAGCCCACCACGATGCGTCGCCGGATCGAGCGGCGGATGGTTTTGCGGCAGGTGCGCGACCTCGAGGCCTACGCCGAACTCCTCCGTCGCGAGAGCGACGAAATCGAGGCCCTCTACATCGATCTGCTCATCGGGGTGACCCGCTTTTTCCGGGACGAAGCGGCCTTTGCCCGGATCGAGCACGAGGTCCTTCCGCGCCTCGTCGAGAGCAAGGATCCGCGCGAGGAAATCCGCGCGTGGGTCTGCGGTTGTGCCACGGGAGAGGAGGCCTACTCGATCGCCATGCTGCTGAAGGAGGCAGCCCTCCAATACGGGCACGACGGATCGGTCAAGGTCTTCGCGACAGACGTGCATCGCCGCACCCTGGACCGGGCGGCGCGCGGCGTTTTTTCGGCGGAGAGCCTTCGGGCCGTGCCGGATCACCTTCGGGATAAATATTTCGTGAAGGACGGCGAGAGCTACCGCGTGACGACGGAACTGCGCCAGGTCGTCGTCTTTTCGGAGCATAATCTCACCGGCGACCCACCATTCACCAAGATCGACCTCGTCTCCTGCCGCAATCTGCTCATCTACCTGCAGTCGGCTGCGCAGCGGAAGGCGATCGCGCTGTTTCACTTCGCGCTCAACGTCAACGGCGTGCTGATGTTGGGCCCCAGCGAGAGCCTCGGCGCCCTCGAAGACGAGTTCGAACTCGTCGACCGGACCTGGAAGATCTACGGCAAGAAACGCGAGGGGCGCATTTTCGCAGGCATGCGGGAGCGCCCCCCGGCGATCTCTACGGGAAAAATGGTGCTGCCTTCGGTGGGCGGCTCCCGCAGTACCTTGGACTCCCGCTTGGCGCGGGCATACGACCAGTTGCTGGCCCACTACATGCCGCCGAGCCTGCTCGTGGATGAATCGCGCCGCCTCCTGCACACCTTCGGGGAGGTGGGCCGTTTCTTTGTCCGCCCCGAGGGGCGCCCGAGTCTCGACCTCATCGACATGTTGACCGGAGACCTGCGGGTGGCGGTGGCGGCTGCCCTCCAGCGTTCCATCAAGGAGGGGCGCAAGGTGACCTATCAAGGGATTGCCTACGAGCCCGAGGGCGGATCCCGGGAACGGCTCAACCTCGTCATCGAGCCGCTCGAGGACCGCATCTCGAGCGTTAAGCTCTACCACCTGCTCTTTGACGGCGGGCCATCGCCGAAAGCGCCCGAGACGCTGGCCGAGGACGAGGTCGTGCAGGATTTTGCCTCATCCGGCGAGGCCACCCTGGAGCGCATCCGCAACCTCGAACTCGAGTTGCAGTATTCCAAGCAGCACCTCCAGACGACGGTTGAGGAACTCGAGACGAGCAACGAGGAACTCCAGGCGACGAACGAGGAACTGCTGGCCTCGAATGAAGAACTGCAGAGCACCAACGAGGAGCTGCACTCGGTCAATGAGGAGCTCTACACCGTCAATGCGGAATACGAGAAGAAGAACCGCGAGCTCCTCGAACTCAACAATGACATCGACAACCTGCTGCGCAGCACCGAGATCGGCACGCTGTTCCTCGACGAAAACCTCCTCGTGCGCAAGTTCACCCCCTCCATCCGCGCGGCCTTCAACCTCCTGCCGCAGGACATCGGGCGCTCCATCGTGGACATCACCTACCGGGTGAAGGGCCATGAAACCCTCTGGGAGGACGCCAGCGAGGTGCTTCATGAGGGCTCCTCGCTGGACCGCAAGGTGCGCAGTCTGGAGGGGCGCGACCTGCTTCTGCGCCTGCGTCCCTATCGCACTTCCACCCCCGGTCCGGGCGGCGTCGTCCTGACTTTTGTCGATATCACGGAACTGAGCCGTGCCCAACGCGAGTTGGCCGAAAGCGAGTCGCGTTTCCGTCGCATCACCGATTCCACCCCGGCGCTTTTTTGGCTCGTGGACCGCGATTTTGCGGGCGAGCACTTCAACGCCCACTGGACCGAATTGACGGGCTTGCCACTCGAGGACCTGCAGCGCGAGGGCTGGCATCGCTTCATCGAAGCGGAGGACCGCGAGGCGCTCTTTGCTCAGTGCCAATCGGCCCGCGCGGCGCGGGAGCGAATCGGGGCAGAGGTCCGGCTCCACACCGCGGAAGGAGCGCAGCGCTGGATCCGCGTGACGGGGTCGCCCCGCTTTCTCGATGAGAACGTGCCAAACGGCTTCGTCTTCTCGGCGGTCGACATCGATGATATCCGCAATGCCGCGGACCGGCTGCGTGAGCGGGTCAACGAGCGCACCCGTGAGCTGCGCGAGAGTGAGGAGTTCTTTCGGCAGGTCGGAGAGATCGCGACCGATGGCTTCTGGGATCTCGATCTGCCAACCGGCAAGCTCTACCTCAGCCCTAGTTTCAAGGCGCTCTTCGGCTATGCAGACGAGACTGTCCCCGAGACGCTCGAGGGCTGGGAACGCTTCGTCCACCCCGATGACCGCGAGCCCCTTCGGCGCGCCTTGCGGGACCATCTCGAGGAGGGCGCACCATATAACCTGCCGGTTCGCTACCAGCATCGCGAGGGCCACTGGATCTGGGTCCTCCGGCGCGGGGTGGCGATCCGCCAGGAAGACGGCCAGTTTCGACGCATGATCGGGACGCACACCGACATCACTGCCCTCAAGGAGACTGAGGTGGAACTCGCCCGGAGCCGGGACCGGTTCCGCAACGTCTTTGAGACCAGCATCATGGGCATCGGCATCGTCGACCGCGAACTGCGTCTGACGGAGGCCAACGAATGCCTTCTCAAGCTGATCGGACGCGAGCGTGCAGCTCTCCCACTTCCCTTGCCGGAGATCTCCGACGAGGCCGGCACGGAGCTTTCGAAACGGCTGGTGAGAGAGGCGTTGAGCGCGGGTGCTTCATCGATTGCGGAAAAGGTCTACCGCCGCCCCGACGGTCACCTGGTGGTCGCGCGCATCGGCTACGGCCGATTGAACCGCGACTCCGACGACCTCGTGGTCATCGCGGAGGACATCACGGCCGCGGTCGAATCGAGGGAGGCCCTGGCCCTGAGTGAAGC
>JBKHAU010000265.1:0-4481 GCA_046542725.1 Opitutales bacterium | reverse complement strand
ACCAGCCGCCGCGATCAGGCCGCTCGGCCATGTGGCGCAGGGCGGCGGCGGGCCCAGCGTGAGCCGCTCCAGTACATCCTCGGGACGACGGAGTTTGCCGGCCTCGAGCTGACCGTGGACCGGCGGGCGCTCATTCCCCGGCCGGAGACCGAGGCGCTGGTGGACGAACTCATGGAGGAGTATGGGGCGACGCCCCCGCCGAGTGTGCTCGACCTCGGCACCGGTAGTGGGGCGATCGCGCTCGCCCTTGCGGCCGCCTGGCCCGGGAGTTCTGTGACGGCGGTGGACCGCTCACCCGAGGCTCTCGCGCTCGCCCGTGAGAACGCTGCGCGCACGGGGTTGGACGCTCGGGTGGAATGGCTCGGCGGGAGCTGGTTCGGCCCGCTCGCTGGCCGGGTTTTTGACCTCATCGTGAGCAACCCGCCCTACCTCGCCGAGGCGGAGTGGAAGAGCGCCGCACCCGAAGTGCGTGGACATGAACCGCATGAAGCCCTCGTGGCGCCGGGTGAGGGCCTGGCCGATCTCGAGTCCCTCCTGCGAGAAGTGCCACGGTACCTCACCCCGGGGGGGTGCCTCGCGCTCGAGACCGGAATCGCCCAGCACGAGCCCCTTCGCGCGGAGGCCGAGTCGGTTGGCTACGCTCGCTGCGAGAGCCGACTCGATCACACCGGGCGCCCACGCTATTTCCGCGCCTGGGTCGAGGCCCGCTGAAGGCAGGTTCGCGGCAGTATTCGGTTCGGCGGGGCTGTCGGGTGCAGGGTGTGGGTGCGGGGAAATCAAGGGTGGGAAGGAGACAAAAAAAAACCCGGTTGCGGGTGCAACCGGGCGGGAAATTGAAAAGCTGGGGAGTCTGATGGCTCAGGTGCCGGTGCCGACGACAACCGGGACCTCGAAGCCGGGGAGAACATCACCGCTGGAAGTGGGGCCGGGAATGTCGACCACGACCGAGGTGGCACCGCGCGCGATGGTCACGATCTGGGAGTCGGCCGCAACGGATTGGGGGCTTCCGCCAGTAGGGGTGAAGGTGACGCCAGAGCCGCCGCCGGTGTTGACGACGCGAGCGCGGCGGCCCTTTTTCTCGATGAAGACTTCGCCGCCAGTGGCGTTCACCGTGCCGGTGCCGACGTCGATACTCGAGACCCCGGAGGCGGTGATGGCGCCGTTGACGAGGGTGGCGAGATCGGAGATCGTTTCTCCTTCCGCCGCCGTCTGAGTGTCACCATTGGTGTCGATATAGGTGACGGTGCCTTGTGCGACGATGGCGGCCTGGGCCAGAGAGACAAAGGCGAAAAAGGCCAGGAAAAGGGAGAAGTTGCGAAGTTTGTTCATGTGTTCGTAGACCTCGGTGCGTATATTTTGAGACGAAATCCATATCGAACCTAGACGGACGGGCCCACGGATCAAGTTAATTATGCCCACCGGAGGCATCCCAATGCGGACTTGCGACGGCCGCCTTGTCGGGGAAGATCGGGTGATGATGCGTGATTGGGGCTGGGCAGAGCGCATTCTGCATATCGACGAGGACCTCCTCGTGGTGTGCAAACCGAGCGGCATTTTCACACATCCTTCGCCCCTCTCGCGCGAGCGCCAGACCCTCCTCTCGGAGTTGCGCGACTTCACTGGGCGCTGGGTCTACCCCTTGCACCGCCTCGACCGCCCGACCTCCGGAGTGGCGCTTTTCACCTTCTCCGGGGAGGTCGCGAGCCTCTTTGGGGCGCTCTTCCGGGAGCGAAGGCTGGGGAAGCGCTACTGGGCGATGGTGCGCGGCTGGCCGCCGGCCGAGGGCGTCGTCGAGCGCTCCTTGAAGACTCCGGAGACGCAGCGCATGCAGGAAGCCGAGACCGCCTTTCGCACGCTCGCCCGGGCCGACTGGCCGGTGCCGCTGGCAAGGTATCCGGGGGCCCGCTTCGCGCTGGTCGAGGCGGAGCCCAGGACCGGGCGCTGGCACCAGATTCGGCGTCACCTGCGAGGGATCGACCATCCGGTGCTCAGCGATGCCGTTCACGGCGATCTCCGGGCGAACCATTATGTGCGGGACCATTTGGGGGTACAACGCCTCCTTCTGCATGCGGCGCAAATCACCTTCATCGATCCTCGCGACGGCACCGAGCGCGTCTTCGAGGCCCCGCTCGAACCGGACATGGCGGCCCTCTGCGCGCGTTTCAACTGGCCAACGAAGCCGGTCGGGCGGCCGTCGCCAGATCCATCGAGACCAGCTTGAGGTACAGTTCGCGACTGACCCAGGCATCGGTCGCGGCGTAGCGCACCTGGGAGGAGGAGAGTTCCTTGCGGGCCCAGTTGGAAACCTGGGCGCCCTTCGAGATGCGAAACTGGAGAAACAGGGCGGTGAGGCTGCGCAGGCCGGTGTTCACGATCCCGGCCTTTTGCGTGAAATCGGAGATCTCGGCAAAACCCGCGGGCTCGAAGGGATGAAGCTCGGCGAGCTTTTTGATGTCGTCGCGAATAGCCACCCCGACCTTGAGGATATGGGGATCGGCGAGAACCGCGAAGAGGTCGTCGAGTGGCTCCAGTTGCTGGAGCTGAAAGAGCCAGACCATGTCCTTGCCGGCGAGTTGCAGGAGGGCCGGGAGAGAGGATTGGCCGCGCCGGAAGACGGGGCGCGATTCGGTGTCGAAGCCGAGAAGCGGTTCACGACGCAACCGCTCGAGCGCAGAGGGAAGGGCGGCGACGTCACTGATGAGCTCGATGGGACCTTCGTAGCGACCGAGTGGCAACTGGTTGACGGTGCCGCGGGGGACGGTGATCTCAACTTTGGGGTCAACCAGTTCCTCGGGCGTAAAAAGTGGGGCCTCGGCCTTATCCATCTGGGGTCAGGAGGCTGCGCACGCGGCTTGGCTGAGGCAAATAGAAAACTGGGGGCCGCCGCCCACGGTTAGTCGCCCTCTTGGGGTGCCGGTCCGGGGAGGGAGGCAAGGTGAGGGGTGAGGGCCTCTTGCAGGGCTGCAGGGAGGGGCTCGCTGACAAGGTCGCCGGTAGCGGGATCGAGCTGCACATACAGGGTGGTGAGGGTGCCCCGGGCCGCCGTTTGGGTGATGCCGTTTCCCACCTTTTCGATCTTGAAGCGGTAGTGGATGGAGCGGGGGCCGAGTTCGGCGACGTCGAGCCGGATGCGGACGCGGTCTCCAAAACGCAGGGGGGCGCGGAATTTGCAGCTCACGTCGACGCGGGGAAAGCCGGCTTTGCCGGAGGCGTCGTCCCGCAGGAGGGGAAAGCCCAGTTGCTCGAAGAGAGTACGCTCGGCGGCTTCGACGTAGCGCAGGTAGTTGGTGAAGTGAAGGAGCCCGGCAGCATCGGTTTCGGCGAATTCGACCACGCGCTCGTGCGTGAGAGGGAGGAGGGACATGGGTGGAGTGGTAGCGGCGCGAGGAGCGCTGGCAAGCGGGGCGCAGTGTTCGGGCTTGCTCGGTCCGGCGGCGAGGGATGCACTGTCGGTTTTTTGCCATGATCCGGGTCCCCCAGCGCAGATACTCACCCGCCGCCCTCGAGTATTGGTTCGAGCGGCTCACCGAGTCGTGGGAAGAGGGCTTCGCGGAGGCTGAGTTGCGGGAGGGGCGCGAACTCTACCGGGCGGGTGAGGTGCGCACGCTCGAGCTTTCGGTGGGCCACGCGATGGTCCATGGGGGTCGGGCAAAGGACGATATCTATGCTGTCCTGGAATGGCCTGAGGGCGGCAAGCTGAGCGTGCGGCATTCGGTGAGTGACCGACGGCAGGGGCGCGCCCTCGCCGCCGCCGGGCTTTACGAGATCGAGGAGTTTGTCGTCGAGGAGGCGAGTCCCCTGCCTGCGAGCGAACACGCGTCGGCGAAGAAGAAACAACCCGAGCCGGAGGCCGCGGTACCCGCTCCCGACCCGCCGGCGCGCCCCTCCGAGCCGCCCCCACGACCCCTTCACCTCACCTTGCGGAGCTCTTCCCGCGGCCTGCAGCTGGGGGGGCACTGGGTGGCCGCGGCCGGGGTGGAGGCGAAGGCGGAAGGAGAGACGCCGGCCCCAAGGCGCAACGCCTTTCGCGGTGGTGGTCTCACGGGGGCCGAGCGGGAGGCGCTGATCGCGGTCACAACGGAGGCGCGACGAGCGGGCTTCGAGCCGCGCTGGCACAGCGGCGATTATATCCTTCGCGATCCGGACCAGATCGTGGCCTTCGCGAAGCGGGTCCTGCCGCGCTGGCGCCGGCGTTTCCAGGTGGAGGCCGACGCGCCCGTCGCCCGGCTCGCGAGCGGTCTGCGGGAGCCGGCGTTGAAGCTGCGCCTCGAGCGTCGCGGGCGTGGACTGAGCATCGACTGGTTGGGGCGGCTGGGCACCCGGCCGCTCGACGCGGAGACCACGCGGGCCCTCCTCCGCCAACCGGGTGAGGCCATCCTGCATCCCGAGCACGGGCTGTTGCGCCTCTCCCGAGAGCAGGCTACATGGGTGACGGACTGGCAGCCGGTGCTGCAGGACCGCTTTGAGGGGGAGCTGCCCTT
>JBKHAU010000264.1:0-4483 GCA_046542725.1 Opitutales bacterium | reverse complement strand
AGACCTTTGGCGACGTCATGCGTTCGCTGGCTTACAAGGGCGACTACCGCGGGGTCTATCCGATCAAGGTGAACCAGCAGGCGCAGGTGGTGAACGCCATCACCGCCGCCGGCAAGCGCTGGCACTTCGGCCTCGAGGCAGGGAGCAAGCCCGAACTGATTGCCGCCCTCGCCCACCTCGACGACCCCGATGCGGTCATCATCTGCAACGGCTACAAGGACCAGGAATTCATCGATCTCGCGCTCCATGCCAATGAACTGGGCCTGCGCGTCTTCATCGTCCTCGAGATGCCGGAGGAGCTTTCACTGGTCCTCCAACGCGCCAAGGCGCTCGGTATCTCGCCGCGCCTCGGCCTGCGCGTGAAGCTGAGCACCGAGAGCGCGGGTCACTGGAACGACTCGGGCGGCGACCGCAGCGTCTTTGGGCTCAACGTGAGTCAATTGGTCAATGTCGTCGACCAGCTGAAAGAAGCCGGCCAGATCGAGAGCCTGCAGCTCCTCCACTACCATCAGGGCTCGCAGATTCCCAACATCCGCTCCATCCGCGAGGCCGCGGCCGAGGCCGCGCGCTACTACACCTGCCTCGTGCAGGAGGGCGCTCCGATGGGTTTTCTCGATATCGGTGGCGGGCTCGCGGTCGACTACGACGGATCGAAGACCAACTTCACGGGCTCCTGCAACTATGGGCTGCACGAGTATTGTACCGACGTGATCGAGACCATCATGCAGGTCCTCGATGCCGCCGAGGTGCCCCACCCCACGATCATCAACGAGTCGGGCCGCGCCCTTGTGGCCTATTCCTCGGTCCTGCTCTTCAACGTCTTTTCGGTCACCGAGTTCACTCCCAAAGCGCTTCCCGAAGAGCTCCCGCCCGACCCTCCGGTGATGCTGAAAAACCTCTGGGCGGCCTACCGCAGCATTCAACCGAAGAACCTTCAGGAGTCGTTCAACGACGCGGTCTACTACCGTGGCGAGATGGCGGCGCTCTTCACGCGGGGGGAGATTTCACTGCGCGAACGCGCCCTCGGGGACCGCATTTACTGGCATATCCTCTGGAAGGTCTCCCAGGTCGCTCCCAGCCTGGGCAAATACGCCCCGCCCGACCTCGCCGAGATCACCGCTGCCCTCGTCGATATCTACCACGTTAATTTCAGCGTCTTCCAGTCCCTCCCCGATGCCTGGGCGATCGAGCAGCTCTTTCCCGTCATGCCGATTCATCGCCTCAATGAGCGACCCGACCAGCGCGGCATTCTGGCGGACATCACCTGCGACTGCGACGGCAAGATCGATCGCTTCATCGACTTCCACGGGATCGGCAAGGAGCTACCCCTGCACCAGCTGCGTGAGGGCGAGGACTACATCCTCGGCACCTTCCTCATCGGCGCCTACCAGGAGACCCTCGGCGACCTTCACAATCTGCTCGGCGATACCCACGTCATTTCCGTGGGGATCGAAAACGGCGAGTTTTCCGTCGAAGAGGAAATCGCCGGGGATACCGTGACGGAGGTCCTCAGCTACGTCGAATACGACCCCGCCGACCTCAGTGCCGCCTTTCGCCGCCTCGCCGAGCGGGGCGTGCGCCAGCGCCGCATCACCCCCGCCCGCCGCCGCGACATCGTCACCCTCTTCGAGAAGGTGTTGCGCGGTTATACCTACTTCAACGACCGCACCCTCACCCAGGCGGAAGTCGAGGCGCGGGCGTAAGAAAGGAGCCACGCCTTGGGGCGCGGTTTCCGGTGGGTGCCGGCCCCGCGGGAGGCGCCGGACGTTCCCGCCCCTCAGCTGGGGAGGGGCGCTGTTGCGCCCAGCAGCTCCTCGAGGCTCGCGGCGCCCATGATGGCACGGAGGTCCTCCATGTCGGGAGGAATGGTGGCGACGGCTTCCTCGAGGGAGGTGAGCCCCTCGAAGACCTTGAGGAGGGCGTCCTGGTGGAGGGTCTTCATCCCGTTGTGAATGGCGATTTTCTTCAGGACGGCGGTCTCGTAGCCCGCATTGATGCCCCTTACGAGGTCCTCCGAAGTCTGCATGAGCTCGTGGATGCCGACGCGGCCCTTGTAGCCGATGCCACCACAGGCAGGGCAGCCATCGCTCTTTGCGCGAAAGATGCGGCCACCGTGCTCCCACGCCCGCTCGAGCAGTTCGAGTTCGCGGCCTTCGGCCTCATAGGCCTGCTTGCAGGTTTTGCAGAGCCGCCGGAGCAGGCGCTGAGCGCAGACGCAGACGAGGCTGGCCGAGATCATGAAGGGCTCGATGCCCATTTCAGTGAGGCGGCTGATGGTGGAGGGGGCGTCGTTGGTGTGGAGGGTGGAGAAAAGCATGTGCCCGGTGAGGGCCGCCTCCACCGCGATGCCCGCGGTCTCGCGGTCACGGATCTCGCCGACGAGGATGATATCGGGATCCTGGCGCAGGAAGGAGCGCAGTCCGCTGGCAAAGGTGAGTCCGATCTTGCGGTTCATCTGCATCTGGCAGAGCCCCGGCAGGGTGTATTCGATCGGGTCCTCGGCAGTGCGGATGCAGACCTCGGGCGAGTTGATCTCGTTGAGCGCGCTGTAGAGCGTCATCGATTTCCCACTACCGGTCGGGCCGCAGTGGAGGACCATGCCGTAGGGCCGCTGGATGAGTTCGCGGTAGATGCCGAGATTGGCCTCGCTGAAGCCGAGAGCGGGCAACGGAAGGGTCGACTTCTGCTTGTCGAGGATGCGCATGACCGCGCCCTCACCATGGTTGAGGGGGGCCGTGGAGACGCGCAGGTCGACGTCGATGCCCTTGCGGTTAAACTGCTTGTAGACGATGCGCCCGTCCTGCGGGAGGCGTTTCTCGGCGATGTCGAGGTTGGCCATGACCTTGAGTCGGGCGAGGAGCGCAGCCGACACCTTGCTCGGAATGACGAGCTTTTCCTGGCACACGCCGTCGACGCGCACGCGGATGCGGGTCTCGTTCTCAAAGGGGTCGATGTGGATGTCGCTCGCCCCCGCGAGGTAGCTTTCCTCGACGATGCGCGAGGCGAGGAGAATGATCGGGGCGGACTCCTCCTCGAGGTCGTCCTCGGAGATCTCGCCCGTCTCGCTGTCGCTGTCGAACTCGAGATTGAGCGACTCCATGACATCGCCAAAGCCGACCGCGGTGGGCTTGTCCTCGAAGCTGGAGAGTTTTTTCGCGACGTCCTCGGGCAGGGCGAGCATGGCGACGACAGGAAGGCGGACCTTCTCCTGCACCTTCTGCAAGGCGGTGCGGTCGAAGGGGTCGGTGATCGCCACCATGTAGTGGCCACCGGTCTCGCCGAGGGGAAGGAGCTGGTGCTCGACGCAGAAGTCGGGCTCGAGGGCCCCGAAGGAGCGCTCGTTGAGGATCGCGTTGCGGGCGTTGAAGGGCGGCAGGTCGAAAGCGCGGCCCTTGGCCAGGAGGAGATGCACCTCGGTGAGCTTGAAGTGCTCGATGAGGTGCCTGTCGAGGGCATCACCGGCGAGATCGAGGGCAGCAGTGCCCAGCTCGTGGGCCTGCTCGGCGGAGAGCCGCTCCATCGCCACGAGTTCGTGCACGATGAGACGCTGGGTGCGGGCAAGGGACATCGCTCAGCCTCCTCCGCTCTCCGTCGCGGAGGCCGCGCGAGCCGCCTCCCGTTGTTCGAAAAACTCGTCCAGCTGCGTGTAGGTGGTGGCCAGCCAGCTGACCGGTCCGTGGACCCGTTCCTCCCAGAATTGGCGGACAAAATCGCTCATGTAGTAACAGGAGAAGAGAAAGGTGGTCCCGTGCCAGTGATCCACGGGCACAGTCCAGGTGGCCATGCACTCCTCCAGCGAAACCGTCGCAAGGACCTCGTCCTGCACCTGGTAGCTGTCGAGGCGGCCGCCGCCGATCTTGTATTGCTCGAACTGATACGAAAGGAGTGCGTTCTCCTCCAGGATGCGCAGGTCGAAGAGCAGGACGCGAAGAAGGCCGGCATCGCGCAGGGGGCCCTCCCGCAGGCGGGAGACGAAGATCTCGTTGGCCTCGTCGAGGTGGGCGCCACTGACCAAGCCGCTTTGGCTCAACTGACTACCGAGCGAGCGGTTGGCCTTGAGGACAAGGCGGTTGATGGCGGGATCCATGAGCGGTCTGGAGGGGCCGGGGGCTAGTCGATGGCGGCGAGTTCCTCGAAGAGGAGCGGCTGCTCCTCCATCGCAACTTCGCGATCGAGGCGGTCAAAGCGTGGTCCGAGGAGCCGGGCGAGCGCCTCGGTCCGCTCACGCGAAGGCAGATGGCGCTGGAGAAAGCGCCGTTGCTCACGGAGAAGGAAGTCACCGAGGCGTAGCGGGACCTGCCTGGGGGGGGGCTCGCCATGGCGGTCGCGGATGGCGAGGCGCATGACTTCGGGCGTGAGTTCGCCGCCGGCGGCATAGGCCAGCGCCCGGTGGACGACGCTGCGCAGCTCCTCGTAGTTGCCCGGCCAGTCATAGTGCAGGAGCAACTCCACCGCGCTGCTGGAGAGGCGCAGGCGACGCTCG